>JAAYCC010000196.1 GCA_012729875.1 Clostridiales bacterium
AACTCGCCGCAGAAGCTCCGAAGTCCCTCAGTATCTGTTCTACCGCCGAGTCGCCCTGAACGCTGTCCTCCGCAAGTCCCTTTACAGTCACCGGGCCGCCCAGCGCCCCCGCCGTGAGGAAGAATGCGGCATTCGACCAGTCGCCCTCTACGGCCGCCTTGTCGGGCGAACGGTATCTCTGACCACCCTCCATTTCAAGTGCATTGCCGTTTTTTAAAATTATTACGCCAAAACGCCTCTGTGCGTGCAAGGTCATATCGACATAGGCGGCCGACTCAAGCCTTGACGTGAGTATAATGCGGCTGTCCCCGGAAGCAAGCGGCAGCGCCAGCATCAGCCCGGATATATACTGCGAGCTCACATCTCCCGCAATTTCATAAGCGCCGCTGTTCAGCCGTCCTTTCATCTCAAAGGGGAGCCTGTGCCCCGAAAAAAGTACTCCGCCGCTCTCCATAACCTCTATAAGCCCCTCAAGAGGTCTCTCCGGCAGCCGTCCGCCCCCCAGAAACCGCGCTCCGCCGCAGACAACAGATGCCACTGGCAGAAGAAAGCGCAGGGTAGAGCCGCTCTCCTTGCAGTCCAAAAGGGGTCTTTCGGGCGGGGCCTTTATCGGTTCAACGATGTACTCCCCGCACTTATACTCTATTGACGCACCCATTGCCCGCATGCACTCAATCGTCGCGTCTATGTCTGTGCTTGTCTTATCAAGCTCTATGACCGTCGGCTTGTCAGCCAAAGCGGAGCATAGCAGCAGCCTGTGGGCGTCCGATTTTGACGCCGGGGCCTCTATTCCCCCGTAGAGCTGAGACGGTGTTATCCGTATATCCATTACTGATTCCCCACTCCCAGTTCGATTATATCTCTAAGCTCGGAGACCGGTCTGTCCACTACGCGGCAGCTGCCTATATACTCGGGGAAGACAAGGCTAATACTGCCGCCGCAGCGCTTTTTATCCGACATCGCCGCCTTGCACAGTTCATCCGCTCCGTAAGGCGCCGAGACAGGCAGTCCATTCGCCCTGAGTACCCCCGCAATTGCTTCTGCAACACCCTTTTGGGTATAGCCAAGGTTCTCGCCCGCTCTGGCGATCATCACCATACCCGCGGCTACGGCATGGCCGTGAGGTATCTCGAAGTTGCTGCACTTTTCTACCGCGTGTCCTATTGTGTGTCCAAGATTGAGTAGCCTGCGCTGTCCCACATCGAACTCGTCAGCTGCAGCTATTTTCCCCTTTATCTCCACACATCGGGCAATAATCCGCGGCAGGTCCCCACGGTCAACGCCCCCCTCAAAGCCGTCAAAAAGCGCCCTGTCCGTCAAAACTCCGTATTTTATTGCCTCTGCTGCTCCATCGGCAAAGGTCTGTTCCGGAAGAGTGTGAAGACAGTCCGTATCGCAGACGACCATCTCCGGCTGCTTAAATATTCCGGCGAGGTTTTTGCCCGCGCTCAGATTGACCGCCGTCTTGCCTCCCACGGAGGAGTCCACCATTGAAAGCAGCGTCGTCGGTATCTGGACAAGCTTTATCCCCCTAAGATACACTCCCGAGGCAAAGCCCGCCATGTCGCCTGTCACACCGCCTCCCAGAGCGACCACAAGGTCACTGCGGGTTATCCCGCTGTCGGCAAGGAACTCCAGAGCATCCGAGAGCGTCTCCATGTTTTTGGAGGCCTCCCCTGCCTCAAAAGTATACGCACAGGGCTTAAAGCCAGCCCGAACAAGGCTCCGCGTGACGGTTTCAAGGTACAGTTTCCCAACATTGCTGTCCGTTATGATTGCCGCCCGGCACGGTGAAACGCTCTCTGCAATAAGCTGTCCGCAGCAGGAGAGTATGCCCCGGCCAATAAAAACTTCATAGCCTTTCCCCACATCTATGTTTACACTGATAGTACCCAAATCAGTTTCCTCCCGCCTTAAGCTTCATCTCTCTGCCCTCCTTCAGAAGCGCCCTCAGGCTCACTGCGTCACCGGTTTTGAGGGCGTTTAAATACTGGGAAAGATTATCAATCAAAAGCTCCAGCTCGTTTGTGAGATTGTCCGCATTGGCCAGAAACAGCTCTGTCCAGAGGTTCTCGTCTAGTCTCGCCACGCGTGTCATGTCCATGTAGCTGCCCGCTGAAAAGCCGCGGTTCTGCTGTGCCGTCGGGGATTTGATATATGCGCTGGAGGTCACGTGTGCAAGCTGCGAGGTATAGGCTATGCGGCGGTCATGCTCCTCGGGCGTCGTAAAGGTGAGTTGCCCGAAGCCCAACTGCAGAAAAAACTCCTTGAGAAAATCCAGCATCCTCATGTCGGTGCGCTCATCGGGAGTCAGTATCATGGACGCGCCGTGGAAAAGCTCATCATCTGCATTCGAAAAACCGCTGACCTCCTTGCCCGCCATTGGGTGTCCGCCAATGTACGAAAAGCCGTGCGAAGCCGCAATCGGCGCAATCTGCCCGCATATTGCGCGTTTAACGCCGCAGAGGTCTATGAGTATCGCGTCACTGGAGAGGTACTCAGCGTTTTCCTCTACCCAACTCAGCAGTGCCTTCGGAGGAAGCGCCGCCAGAACAAGCCCGCATTCCCCGAGACTGTCCGCTGTCAGGTCGCCGTCTATGGAGCCGGACATCTTCGCCATAGCCACCGCCTCGGCATTTTTGTCAAGCCCCAGCACTCTGTGCCCTGTTCTGGATTTCACACTTTTGGCCATGGAGCCGCCGATCAGCCCCAGTCCTACTATACCTACGGTCACTTCGACGCCCCCCTGCACAGCTCCGCTATCTCGCGCAGTCTCTCTGCCAGACCGTCAAACACCTCGGGTCTAATGGACTGCGGGCCGTCGCAGAGGGCGTGTTCCGGGTCGTTGTGGACCTCGATGATAAGCCCGTCCGCGCCCGCCGCAACTGCGGCGCAGGAGAGCGGGGCCACTAGATCCGAGCGCCCCGCGGAGTGGCTGGGATCGACAATGACCGGCAGGTGCGTCAGCCGCTTCAAAACAGGCACCGCCGCCACATCCATGGTATTGCGCGTATAGGTCTCAAAGGTTCGTATGCCCCGCTCGCATAAAATGACCTGATCGTTGCCGCCCGCCATAATATACTCGGCGCTCATCAGAAGCTCCTCATAGGTGGCGGAAAGTCCGCGCTTGAGTAGTACAGGCTTACGCAGGCTGCCGAGAGCCTTCAAAAGCTCAAAGTTCTGCATATTGCGCGCCCCCACCTGTATGACGTCCACATCTTCAAAGAGCGGAAGCTGAGACGCGTCCATTATCTCAGTGACGATGGGGAGAGCTGTTTCCGCCTTGGCCAGCGTCAGAAGACGTATGCCCTCGGCGCGCAGGCCCTGGAATGAGTAGGGCGATGTGCGCGGCTTGAAAGCGCCGCCGCGAAGCATATTCGCCCCGCTCGCCTTGACGCTCCTTGCGACGGAAACAATCTGCTCCTCGGACTCCACCGAACAGGGTCCGGCGATTATGGTCAGATTGCCGCCGCCCACTTGGACGTCTCCCACCTTCACCACGGTGTCCTGCGGGTGGAACTTGCGGTTTGCGTTTTTATACGGCTCCTGAATTCTCTTAACGTCCTCGACAATATCCAATGCTGAGATGAGGTTAATGTCCAGGGCAGACGTATCACCCACTAAGCCCAGTATAGTCTGGGATATACCCACGGAGGTGTGCACCTCTATGCCCTTTTCATGGAGCCATCCGATGAAATTGTTCACCTGGGCCTGATTGGGGTTTTGTTTCAATATAACTATCATAATATTTTCCTCCAAATAACGAAAAAATCCCCGCAGCGGTCTGACTGCGAGGTTTTGTTACGAATACTCTGCTATTGTCTCAGGATTCGCGTCACCCGTTTTCAGCCAAACCGATATAAGCCTTACCGAAATAATAGGTAAAGCTGGAGAAACGGTATTCGGCTGCAAAGATGAATGAGTTCATTGTTGCCGCTCCCTGAGACTTATTGTCAGTATGATAACACCGGAACGGACAAAAATATACCATCAATCTATACAAAATTTACTGTTCAGACTTGTGCTTTTTTGTGGTTGCAGCCCTTTTGCCAATGTGTTACTATTCGATCAATAGACAGTATAGCCGAGCCGGCAGGCTCTAAATATCCTAATAAAAATATTTTTTAATATTTCTAAAAAACGACCCCCTACGGGGCTTGCGCGCTCCGCAGTCAATCTGGTAGAGTATATATGCAGCCATTGATCTGTGTGATACAGACGTGTTCCCTTCTCCTTTTTTAGATCCGCCTGCGATTGGATCCCGCAGGCGGATTTTATAATTCTTTCTTTGCTATAATAGACGCTTATAACCCCCCAGGGGGCTTGCGGGGTCAATTGTCGATATTTATACTAATAATGTATATACAAGTAGTTAGTGTTTTGTAAGCTTTGCAATCCGCCGACTGTCCATATATTCAAATTCAACCGGAGGAATAAACATATGTATCTCAACCAAATCGGGACATACTGGGACTCCCGAGCCGAGGGTTACTCCATGACAATCCATCAACAGCTTAAAAGCAATGAATACAGTTACTTCCGCGACATGTTGCGCCGTGGCGCCCCTCAGGGCGAGGGCCTATCCTGCCTCGACATCGGCTGCGGACCCGGCTTTTTCTCCATACTTCTGGCCCAGGACGGACACAATGTCACCGCTGTGGACTACTCTGAGGGTATGCTGGAAAAGGCCACTGAGAACTTTTCGGAGATGGGCGTAGATATCATGACGGCGCAGGGCGACGCGCAGAACCTGCCCTTTGCAAGCGGCAGCTTCGATTACATAGTCTCCCGTAACCTCGTCTGGAACCTTGAATATCCCGAAAACGCCTACCGCGAGTGGATAAGACTGCTCAAACCCGGCGGGCGGCTTCTCGTCGCCGACGGTAACCACTACCTCCACTATTATGACGAGGTATATCTTGCGTCTAAAGTAGGCGGCGAGAATCACCACCCGGACATCTACGGTGTGGATCCGTCCCCCATCAACAATATAGCACGCGACCTGCCCCTCTCCAGGGAGCACCGTCCAGAATGGGATATGCAAACGCTGCTCAGGCTGGGCATGGAGCATTTGGACGTCCATGTAAGCCGAAGGGAATTTCCAGACCCCGCAGATGGTGAGACAAAGTCCGTCATCGCCGACTTTGTCGTCTGCGCGGGTAAGCCGGCGAATAAAAAGATTCTCTCCGGTGAGGAACAGCAGAAGCTCATCGACGACCAGTGGACAGAGGCCTCCGACAACTACGACAACATCATACACGACGAGCTTAACAGCTTTCGGGTAAAGGCTTGGACAGATCTAATCTTGGAAAACGCTCCGAAGAAGCCCGTACTTGACATTCTCGACTGCGGCTGCGGCCCCGCCTTTTTCTCCATACTGCTCTCAAGAGCCGGTCACAGGGTCGTCGGTCTCGACGGATCCGAGGGAATGCTTAACCACGCAACTCAAAACGCCCTGCAATACGACGTTCATCCGCTCTTTGTCAGAGGCGACTGCCACGATCTGCCTTTTCCCGACAACTCCTTTGACCTTGTGGTCAGCCGCAATGTCACCCACACTCTCAGAAATCACCGTCAGGTATATGGACAGTGGCTTCGTGTGTTGCGTCCGGGCGGAAAGCTTCTCATATTCGACGCCAACTGGCACCTCATGCAGACTGACCCCGACATCCGCAGAGAGTTCTCCCGGCGCGAGAAGGAATGCATTGAGCGCTACGGCTCCAATTTCAGCGGCGGCAAGCGCGAGGTCGATGACTGCGAGGTCACGTCCTCTCACCTACTGGGCACCTGTGTCCGCCCCGGCTGGGATATGTCAATTCTTGAACAGGCCGGGTATAAAAACATATTTACAGAGGAGAACATCATTGACGGGCTCTGGGACGACAAGGAAAAGCTTATTTACGGCTCAACCCCAATGTTTATGATAGCAGCTTCAAAATAAGGGCAAAAAGTCTCCAAGCGCAAAAAAACACAGCGGCCAGCTCTTTACACACTATTTCAGTGACGTACCGCTGCAGCGGCGAAGACAACAAACGACGCCCGAAACTAGTACACGAGGCGGCTGATCTCTTCTGTACTATCCACCGTATAACACTTCGCTCTAAAGCGAAGATATTATAATACAATAAGGAGTGACAGTAATGGCAGATATGTCAAAGGCCTATGAGATGTACAAGGCGGGTTTTAGCTGCGGTCAGATCGTGGCGACCTTCCTGTCGGAGATCTGCGGCTTTGATGAAAAGGCCGCCCGCGCCGCTCTCGGCGGCTTCGGCGGAGGTATGTATTGCGGCGAAACCTGCAGTGCTGCGGTCGGCGCAGTATATTCCTTAGGAATGTACTGCAACCACTGTGAGTACAACGACCCGCAGGCAGGCGATAAAATCGTCGCGATGACCAAGGAGTTCACCGAGAAGTTCAGCGCAAAGCATGGCTCTCTCGCATGCCGCGACCTTTGCAAGCCAACAGACCTGCACAAATGCGGAGAGTACATAGACACAGCCGTGTCGCTTGTAAGTGAGCTGGTCGAAAGGGACAGGGAAAAAAGCAATTAGCCTTATACGGGATAAACCTCAAATCTTTATTGATTGCCGGTGTACTTTTAAAAGAGATAGAGCCCCCCTCTAAATGAGGGAGGCTCTGTCTCTTTTTGCGGAGCTCTGCTCTTGCGGCTTACCTTTGCTTTGCCGCGTTTTTCATAATAACTTTCTATCAATCAACAAATTCCTTGGCCAATTCGAATTCCTGCTTGATTTCCTGAGAGGGCTCTTTTGTCAGCAATGAGACAACAATAATCACTATACAGGAGAACACAAAGGCCGGCAGCAGCTCATAAATGCCAAAAACGCCGCCCATCGGCTTAAGCAACAGCTTCCAGACAAAGACCATAACGCCGCCTGCCAGCATACCGGAAATCGCGCCTTCCCTTGTGGTTCTCTTCCAGAAGAGGGAGAACAGCATAATCGGTCCGAAGGTCGCTCCAAATCCGGCCCATGCAAACGATACGATCGTGAATATTACACTTGTTTCGTCAAGTGCGATCAGAATTCCTACAAGAGATACCAAAATAAGTACGATTCGGGATACCAGCATGACCTGTCTGTCGGTAGCATCCTTTTTTACGATCCCCTGGAATATGTTTTTTGAAAACGCCGATGCTGCAATCAGAAGATATGAATCGGACGAGCTGATCGTCGCCGCCAGAATCCCCGCCATCGCAAATCCGGCAAGCAATGTGGGCAGAAGTCTGGTTGACATTATTATAAATATACTCTCTGCGCTTCCGGCTGTAAGGAGGGCATCAGGATAAATCGCTCTTCCGATCAGACCTATGAAAACGGCGGCGACCAATGAAATACCGCACCAAACTGTCGCAATCCGTCTGGATTTCTTTATTTCAGAATTTTTTCTTATAGCCATAAACCGCAGCAGTACCTGCGGCATCCCAAAATATCCGAGTCCCCATGACAGAGTCGATACGATTGTAAGAGCAGCATACTTGCCGGCTTCACCGAAAAGCGGTGCTCCGCTCTCCGAAAGCTGCTGTACTCCATCTTTAACCGTAGGCGAGGCAATTCCAAAAAAATCAAGGAAGCCCGGTATGCCCCTCAGGTTATCCGCGATTGCGGCAGGTCCTCCCGCAAATTTTGCTGAAATTATCAGTATAAGCGCCAGCGCAAAAATCATTACAATGCCCTGCATAAAATCCGACGCGCTTTCTGCCAGAAAGCCGCCCAAAAAAGTATATAGAATAACAAATATTGCCCCTGCGACCATCATCAATTGATATGGAAGCCCAAATATCGAGTTGAACAGTTTGCCGACGGTAACAAAACAGCTTGCTGCATAAACCGTAAAGAAAACCAATATGAACGTCGCGGCAATTGTCATAATGACTTTGTTCTTTTCCTTGAATCTATTGCTGAAGAAGTCCGGAATCGTAATAGAATCACCGGCTATTATTGAATAAGAATGCAGTCTTCCCGCTACAAAAAGCCAGTTCACATATGTACCGATAAACAAACCGATTGCAGTCCACATCGCGTCGCTAAGGCCGCACCAGTAAGCGACGCCGGGCAGGCCCATCAAAAGCCACCCGCTCATATCCGAGGCTTCGGCGCTCATGGCCGTAACCCATGGTCCAAGAGTTCTTCCACCGATAAAGTAGTTGTCGGAATTTTCGTTTGAGCGCTTTGCGTAATATAAGCCAATTCCGATAACCGTCGCCATATAGACGCACATGGTAATGAGTATTTCCACCGAACCAGATTCCATTTCTTTTCCTCCAAACACTGTTTTGCATTTAAATTCAGATAATAATGCAAATTATACCAAAAAAAGACCTGATGCTCAAGTAAAAAACTCCCGCTTTCACGATTTATTTCGCCATAGGCAAAACTATCGTACTAAAATTGTATATTCCCACACTTATTCTGTAGATTTTGCTCCACATAAATTGCAGTACTGGCCAAAAAAGCGGTTTATCGTGGGCGGTATCAGAGTCACCGGTTCAAACCCCAGATGTGCTTTTGTTTTGGAATGGGGAAAAATATATACCGCCTGCGGAACCCTAACCGCAGGCGGCATAAGAAGAAGGAGAAAACACAAAGACTACAAGCCCTTGCTTATGTTGTTACGTTATCACGAAAAAACACCTTGTGCAAGCCCCGTACGGGGTTATTTTTTTAACTATTTTGCCGTAATAAGCCTCCCGGGGGGACAAAAACATGCACAAAAAATTTACGATGCTTTTTATAGGTATTCATCCCAGAGGGGGGCTTGTGGCGATCTTCTCTGCTGATATAATGAAAATATATAATGTCATTTATAGTCCTCCACAATGATTACTATCCATAATACCCCGGCGTTTTATCCACCCGGCATCCTGTAAGCGCAGATCCAATAGACTTTGGTCAACAGAGTATCTTGTAATCTGTAATAAATTAAAATTATCTCTGAGATTGTTCGATGGGTAGTTTTATTTATAATAATTTTTTGGAGGCAAGAATAATGTCAAAGAGAAAAAGTGTTCTTATCAACCCGGACAGCTACGATTATTCGAAGTTTGATGAGAGAACAAAACAGGTTTTCGAAGACACCATAGCGTTTATGGAGAAAAAGGGCGGCGCTGAGATACGAAACGACATCTTACAAAAAGTATGGCAGCACGACTTTATCGAGTATCAGGCCGAGCACGGCATCTATGCGACATTGCTGACTGCTGAGGGCTACGGAGACAATCCCGACGCACGTTTTGACCTGTTCAGGGTATGCCCCTTTAGCGAACTGCTGGGCTTTTATTCCGGCGGATACCAGTACTGCTATCAGGTATCGATCCTGGGCGTCAGCCCCGTGTGGATGGGGGACAACGAGGAGCAGAAGCAGGATCTTGCAAGGCTTCTGAACGAGGGCAACGTGTTCGCTTTCGGTATGTCCGAAAAGAAACCCGGCGCAGACCTCTACTCAAACGCCGCAAATTTACGGCCCGTCGGAGACGGGACATATGTGGCAAACGGTGAAAAGTACTATATCGGGAATTCAGACGTGGCGCCAAAAATACCCACGCTCGGCAAAAATCTCGAATCCGGCGAGTGGTGCTTCTGGGTAGTAGACTGCAATAACCGTCACTACAACTATGTGAGGAACATCAACACAAAGTCGGACGGGCTAGTTAACCTCGGCACCTTTGAAATGATCGAATACCCAATTACAAGAGCCGAAATCCTAAAAGAGGGAAAAGCAGCTTTCGCCGACGGCCTGTCCACGATTAACATAGGCAAGTTCACCTGCGGCTGGTCTTCTGTCGGTATTGTGACCCACGCGCTCTATGAGGCCGTGACCCACGCAAATCGGAGGATCCTGTTTGAGCACAGAGTCACAGAGATTTTCCCGCACATTCGCAGCTTCCTCACAGAAGCGTATGTACGTGTCAACGCGATGAGACTGTACTGCCTCCGTGCAACGGACTATTTCCGTATGATGTCCCCCGAAGACCGCAGATATCTGCTGTTCAACCCTATCGTCAAGAACAAAGTCACCCGCGAGGGCGACAAGGCCATGGGACTTATTATGGACGTCGTCTGCGCAAAGGGCTACGAGGCCGATACATATATGAGCGAGGCAATGATCAGCGCCGGCATGTACACCCGTCTGGAGGGTACTGCACACGTCAACATGGCGCTGGTTATGAAATTCATGACAAACTATTTCTTCAGCGACAAGGAATATCCCGAGTTTGGAATAGTCTCTGAGCCAAAAAATGACGGCAACATTTTTGCACAGACAATGGGCGGCCTTGCCAAAATCGAGTTCCCCGACTACGGGAAGGCATACATTGGTGTAGATATCCCCAATGTAAAGCTCTTCAAAAAACAGGTCGATATTTTCCGTGAGCTGCTTATGACTGGCGCACCTGACGTCTCTCTGCTCAAAAACATGGATTATATGCTCAATTGGGGCGAAATATTCTGCAATGTCGTATACGCGCAGCTTATTCTTGAGTCGGCTAAGCTCTATGACGTAGAGGATGAGCTTGTGGATCAGATTTTTGCGCGTTTTATCCGCGATACCGCAAAGTTTGCTCTTGATCAGGTCAGCAGCCATGATAATACGGATGTCCAGACTGAATACTTCTGGAAAATAATAGATATCGTCCCCACCGTCGATAAGGAAAAAGACCTCAAGTTCTGGCATGAATATGTCGAGGTACTTGACGGTTGCTACATGCCGAAGGGCAATGTAGTGGGTCTCGACCATCTTGACGATTAAAAAAGCTGACCTGAGATCCCCAGATATTTTAGGAAAAGGCAGCTCTCATATTACATTTAAAAGAGCCGTCTGAAGAAGAAGCCGCCATCAGCGGCAGCTCTCAGCACCGAAGATTTTCAGATATGATAAATATGCAGAGGGTGCATTCCCATGCCCTGGGAATGCACCCTTCAGTTTTGAATACGATATTGGTCAGCCGCAAAAAAGCTCGACCATACTACAGAACAGAGTTCGATAAGTGCGGTCTCAATGCATCATAATATTAAAAAAATAGTTAAAAAGCCCTTTTCCCCCTGTATTTATTCCTGAATGTGTGATAAGGTATAATCATTGGAGGTGAACACTATGTTGTTTTTGCGTGCCTGCACAAAGGACGATATCCAGGACGCCGCCCAGTTGATGTGTGCCGTCTACGCGGAGCCGCCCTTTAACGAACAATGGCAATACGAGCGAGCAAAAAAGCGCATCACGGCATTTCTTTCCGGTATAGGGGCAAAGGGCTACTCACTGAATATCGAGACGCAGGTCGTCGGATACCTCTTCGGCAGAATGGATTACACTGCGAAGGGCGACGTCTTCTATGTTCAGGAGATATTTGTCAACCCCGCATACCAGCGAAAGGGATGTGGCAGCATGGCAATGGAACAGCTACGGGACGAGCTCCGCAAGGAGGGCGTCACCAAAATCGAACTACACACACTTACAGAGGACATCAGCTTTTACGAGAAAAACGGGTTTTCCCCCTCCAGCTATCTATATCTGGAAAAAAAAATATAAACTGTCTTATCAATCGGAGAAGTGGAACCGCAATTTAACAGCCCTCAGATTGCATAAACGGCAAAACCACATCGGGCAGAAAATATTGGCTTTATGGAGACTGACGCAGCGCAAGCGGCACCAGTCCTGTTTCCGGTATAAAACCACCCCCTGACGCAGTTTTTCTGCATCAGGGGGCTTTTGTCTGTTGTCTGCTTTATCCTCAACTGTTTATGGGTCCATGTTTTTTATTGCTGCAGCATACCTCTTATCTCGCTTGCCATCAGCTGCAGCTCGTCGTCTGTAAACAGAAAGTGAAATGAGTTAGGCATCATTATGACCCTCGCGTCCGGGAGCTGGCTGTGAACGAAGTCGGGTACCGAAGGTGCCACGATCTCGTCTTTCTCGAAGTTCAGCACCGTCAGAGGCGCTTTTAGCAGGTGGATCTCTCTCCTCGCAAGCCGTGTCATTTTAAGAAACTGCATGTTTTGCGGGAAGGTAGAAAAATACTGTCCGGCGCTCTCAATCTTGACGCCCGACATTGTTCGCGCCGCTGTGATACGCGGATCCTCGCCCTCTTTGGCGGGATGTGAGGCATCGATGTTCAGCGCAAGCCACTGGTGGCGCAGCCTTATCTTTATGGGAAAGCCGATGGCTGCTACGCCGCAGACTTTATCCGGCTCCGCAATAGCCGCACGTATCGCCAGCAGTCCTCCCATGGAATGACCGACCAGCAGTATACGGTCATACTCCTTAGCAAGATTATGTACGGCATCGTTGACGCTCTGCTGCCAGATTCCTGCGTCAGTCGTGCGGAATTCTTCTAGCGTGGAGTCATGTCCCGGCAGAACGTGAAGAATCATATCCGCTCCGCAGTCCTCCAGTGCGTTCTGCAGTGATAAAAATTGGCGCTTACACCCCATAAAGCCGTGAACAAACAATATTGCAGTCTTTTCCATAGTAACCCCTCCCCATGGGAACCGCGCCGTATACGGCGCGGTAATTCTTATATTTCAGCAGAGCAGGGCGCCCGCGGGAATCGCGTCGTCCAAGATGAGCAGATTGAGCTTGCCGTCCTTTTCGGCGGAGATTATCATGCCGTTTGACTCCTCGCCCATCATCTTGCGCGGGGGCAGGTTCGTACAGGCCACGACGGTCTTCCCGACAAGCTGCTCAGGCTCATAAAACTTTGCGATGCCCGAAAGGATCTGTCTCGGTATTCCGCTGCCGTCGTCCAGAGTAAATTTTAAGAGCTTTTCACTCTTCTTGACGTTTTCGCAGGCGAGCACCTTGCAGACGGTCATCTGCACCTTAGCAAATTCGTCAATGGTAACGGGCGGTACCGCGGGTATTGCAGCCTGAGCGTTCATCTTCTCCAGTTCCGCCAGCTCCTTTTCCATGTCTATTCGGGGGAAAAGTGTGCCGCCCTTGCGAACGGTGACGTCCGCATCGAGTACGCCGAAGGTGCCGGCGTTCTCCCATGACCTGTCTTTATCAGATGCGCCGATCTGCTCAAAAGCCTTTTCGCAGCTTTCGGGCATAAAGGGCTGCAGCAGAGTCACGGTTATGCGTATTGTCTCCAGCAGGTTGTACATGACGGTTGCAAGGCGCGCCCTGTTGGCCTCATCCCTTGCCAGTATCCAGGGAGCAGTCTCGTCAATGTATTTGTTTGCGCGGGAGATGACCTTAAAGACCTCTATCAGCGCACTCTGAGTGGCGAAGTTCTCCATGCTATGCTCGAACACATCGCGCAGTCCGCCCGCCATCCCTATCAGTTCGTCGTCTACAGGCTCACCCCTGCGTTCCTTGGGCAGTGTGCCGTCAAAATACTTTATGACCATAGCTACGGTGCGGGAAAGGAGATTGCCCAGATCGTTTGCAAGGTCCGAATTTATGCGGCTGATGAGAGCCTCGTTGGAGAAATTGCCGTCCGAGCCGAGCGGAAACTCGCGCATGAGAAAGAACCTCAGCGTATCCACTCCGTAACGCTCCGCAAGCAGGTATGGGTCAACGATATTCCCCTTTGACTTACTCATTTTGCCGCCTTCGAGCAGCAGCCAGCCGTGGCCGTATACCTTCTTCGGGAGAGGCAGCTCAAGGCTCATGAGCATCGCTGGCCATATGATGGAGTGGAAACGGACTATCTCCTTACCCACCATGTGTACATCACAGGGCCAGTATTTTTCAAAGTCACCGTACTTCCCGTTTGCATAGCCGAGTGCCGTGATATAGTTGCTCAGAGCGTCCACCCAGACATATACAACATGTCCGGGGTCAAAGGTCACTGGGATGCCCCAGGAAAAGCTGGTCCGGGACACACAGAGGTCCTCCAGACCGGGCTTTATAAAGTTGTTTATCATCTCATTCACGCGGCTGGCGGGCTCCAGAAATCCCGGAGTCTCCAGCAGGGCCTGAACACGGTCGGCATATTTGGAAAGGCGGAAGAAATATGCCTCCTCCTCTGCCTCGTGGACTTCGCGGCCGCAGTCCGGGCACTTCCCGTCTATGAGTTGGCTGTCTGTCCAGAAGCTCTCGCAGGGTGTACAGTATTTGCCCTTGTATGAGCCCTTATAAATATCGCCCTTGTCATACATCTGCTTAAAAATTTTCTGAATGGACTCTACGTGGTAGTCGTCTGTGGTACGGATAAAACGGTCATTCGAGATATTCATCAGCTGCCACAGGTCGAGAATGCCGCCCTTTCCCTCGACTATTTCATCAACGAACTGTTTTGGGGTCACGCCCCTCTCTCTGGCCTTTTCCTCAATCTTCTGACCATGCTCGTCGGTGCCAGTCAGGAACAGTACATCGTAGCCGCACATTCGCTTATAGCGGGCTATTGTATCCGTCGCAACCGTGCAGTAGGCGTGTCCGATATGCAGTTTAGCCGACGGATAATATATCGGCGTTGTGATGTAGAATGTTCCCTTGCTCATTTTTATTCCTCCGATTGTATTTTTCGGTCTCTTGTTTTGTTATCGGCACTTCCGCCGTAAGGTCATGATATCCCATCAGTCGCTGGGGATTCCGTGGATGGCTCCGTGGGCGGCTCCGTCACCGGAGTCTCCACGGGCAATGACGGAGAAGGCGTTACCGGCTGCACAGAGGGGGTCGGCGGCGGGGTCACTGGATTTTCAGAGGGCTTCGGTAATTCGCTCGGTCTGGGCAATTCGCTCGGTTTGGGCGATTCTACCCTGTCCTCGCTGTGGTAATGGTACTCGCTTGTTGCCTCCAGCTTACTGCTTACCAGCTTACCGTCCCTGTCGTAGACATTGCGGTAGCTGGTAGCGCCGTAGCCGTTGGCTGTGGAGTAGGTCGAGGTTGTGATTTCCACTCTTATGCCGTCCGGATTCGAACCGTAGATCCTGACCGTCGCGGTGAGGTCTGATCTGTTGACCAACGCCTCTATCTTTATCGGATACTCGCTGCTGTTTTTGAACTTGAAGTCCGGAGACGGCCAGCTGACCGTCGCGTCCAGTCCGGCTGGCAGATAGGTCACGCCGAAATAGTGGCAGGTTCTTGAGGTGATTTCAAGATTTGCAGCCATAGCGCAGTAATAAATTGTTGAAGATACCTGGCAGATCCCGCCGCCTATCTCCGATACGACCCGGCCGCCTGAATATGCCCCCGCAGACTGGTAGCCGGCAGCCGCTGTTCGCTGACCTACGGTACCGTTATAGGAGAACTCCTCACCAGGATTGAGAACTACGCCGTTTATCGCAGCCGACGCCTTTGTGACGTTGTTGATGCGGGCGGAGCTGCTCCCGGCAAGACTGGTCGTCTTCTGAGAGAGCAGGTCCGCAAAGAGCACTTTGTTCAGGTCTTCGGTTGTTATCTCAGGCTGTTCGAGAATAAGAGGGATAACGATCTTTTCGCCCACGGAAGCTTTGTCCCAGAGTCTCTGGGCCCCGTCGATGTTGAAGCTTCTCCCGACCACGTGCTCGGTAGCCTGTTTCGTTTCGGGGTCATAAACCGCATTCGCCGGCTCTCTGAATACCACGTCATAGATCTCTTTAAGATCTACTTTCTCTGCCGACTCATCCCTTGATTTCGGCCTGTACTCAATAGCCTCAAAGTTTCCCTCCTCAAGCGCTGACTTTGCGATATTATATATCTCGTCCTTATCAATTACGACAGTGCTGGCGCCCTTTACAATACTGACAGTCTCCTCGCCTACCTCTACGCTGTCATTCAGCAGAGCAAGCTGGCACTCATTTACCGCATCGTTTACAACTCTGTGGACATAGTCGGCATCAAGCTCCGCGCCGGAGCCTGCAGTCAGCTCTATGCCGCCGAGCAGGCTGCGGATATATGTAATTGTGTTGGAAAAAAAGTTTCCCCCATGGCAGAGATCATAGACATATGCCGCAGCGTCCGGCGCACTCATGTAGCACCCCGCCTCCCGCGAACTGATAAGAAGCTCCACGCCTGCGGGCAGGGTCAGCTTAAGCTCTCTGTCCTCTGAAGATCCCATGGGGCTTGCCTCAAGCGCATTTGCGGCTTCCTTCGCGGTCAGGCCGCCGAGATCCACACCCTCCATGCTGATATTGTTAAATATTTTATCCGTACCGTTTGCATAGGCTCCCATGAGAAGAAAGGAAAGAATAAGCAGTGCGGCTGCAGCTGCCGCCACCACGAGGGGCTTTTTGCGCTTTACGCCCTCTGCTTTGCCCTTCGTCAGTTTTATCTTTGCGGTTTTTCGCTCCTTGAGCTTTTTAGCCTTTGTGGGCTGAGCACCGCGCTTTGATCCGTTTAGCCTCATGTTTGCCCCCATCCAGATCGTTTGATTTTTACTAATTGAAAATCGTTCCGCCGGAGGGCGGCGTAAGCTCTGGTCCCTCCGTACCTATCTCGCTAAACATCCACGGATTGGCGTACATCTTCTCCTGAGACTGGGCCTCCAGAAGCGTGCCTATCAGTATGTTGGACAGCAAGAAGCCCGATGAGGTAAAGTGCCACCTGTCACCCTCGGCCTCTACCCAGCCTTTCTTGCCGTACTCTTCAAGCAGATACTCGATCTTGTCAAAGCCGCTCTTGTATATATGGCTGTATTCATCCTTAGAGATTCCCCGCGTTGTTCTCATGCCGAGCATGATATACTCTGCCGCGCGCTCCAGTTTGTCTATAGTCTCGTACTCGTCAATTATGCTGCTTCCGCTGTTTATACCGTCTATATACCCCTTGAGGTCTCGGATATAGCTGTAGCGGACGTTTCCGATGCAGGAGTGCGCGCTGGGTCCAAAACCCATATAGTCGTCCAGATTCCAGTATTTCAGGTTGTGACGGGACTCGAAGCCCGGGAGCGCAAAGTTTGATATCTCGTATTGGCTATAGCCGTACCGCGCGAGGATGTCCGTCATGTATAGGTACATATCCGCCTGATCATCGTCTGTAGGCAGAGAGTCGGAGTCCTTATACCGCTCGCACATGGGAGTCCCCTCCTCCAGCTTCAGTCCGTAGCCGGAAATGTGTGTCGGCCGCATGGCTATCGCCTTGGAGAGAGTGTCCGCCCAGTCGTTCCTTGTCTGAGTGGGCAGACCATAGATGAGGTCGATACTGATATTGCTAAAGCCCGCCGAGCGGCACATCCTTATCGCCTTCTCCGCCTGTCGGAAGTTATGGCGGCGGCCGATCAGGCGCAGAATATCGTCCTTGGTGGACTGTACTCCAAGTGAGATTCGGTTCACGCCCTCGGCGCGAAGCATGCGCAGGTCTGAGCTTGTCAGGCTGTCGGGATTCATTTCGACAGTGATCTCAGCGCTCTTCAGCACCTTGGAGTAATTCTTAAGTGTGCTCAATATCTCGCATATGCGCTTTGCGCCGTAATAGCCGGGCGTTCCTCCGCCAAAGTATATCGTGTCAATATAGTAGGGCTCCATCTGCGGCGCGGCCTCGATAATGTGCCTGAGAATCGCCGCTTGGTACTTGTCCATCATCTTGTCCCTGCCGGCGAGGGAATAGAAGTCGCAATATGCACACTTACTGGCGCAGAAGGGTACGTGGATATATATTCCCAGCATTCTGTCCATATTGCACGCTCCTTTCAGTAAGTGTAGATTGTTTCAGAAGAGTTCGCAGACCATTTCCGAGAACTCGGCGGCGTTTTCCATGGGCAGGCCGGCGACCAGCAATCCCTCGCCGTGGAGTATCTTGGCAAGCTTTTCCGCTCTGGGCCTGTCCTCGTCGTAGGCCTTTTTCAGAGCCTCGAACGCAGGATGCTCGCCGTTGAGTTCCAGCACACGCTTTGCCTTTATCATATCCGACATCTCGCTTTTTACGACGGAGAAGTACTTTTCCATCTCAATGGTTATATCCCCCTCGGTGGAGAGGTAGACAGGCGCGGTCTTGAGCTTGTGGCTGATTCGCACGTCGCTAATGGCATCGCCCAAGGTATCCTTGACAAACTGCAGCAGATCCTTGTTTTCCTCCTGAAGCTTTTTGGTCTCTTCCTTCTCATCCTCGGTCTCAAGACCCAGATCGTCGGTCGTGATGTCGCAGAAGGGCACCCCCTCGTATTCCTTGAGCGCTCGCATTATAAAGCCGTCAAGGTCATCGGTAAGGTAGAGGACTTCATAGCCCTTGTCGCGTATCTGCTCCGCCTGAGGCAGGCTGTCCGCGCGTGTTATGCTGTCTGTGCACACATAGTAGATGTACTTCTGTTCCTCGGGCATGCTCGCCTTGTACTCGCTGAAGGGCACAAGTTCTTTCCGGGTGCTGGAATAGTACATCAAAAGATCGCTCAGAAATTCCTTCTTCTCGCCGTGATTCGCCATCATATTGTATTTGAGCTGGTAGCTAAATGCATTATAAAATCTCTCATACTTTTCAGGCTCGTCGTCCATAAGTCTGCGCAGCTCGTTTTTGAT
This sequence comes from Clostridiales bacterium, assembly GCA_012729875.1. GTDB lineage: Bacteria > Bacillota > Clostridia > Oscillospirales > Oscillospiraceae > UBA2658. The sequence continues at coordinate 18,387 of JAAYCC010000196.1, forward strand.
CTTCTTTTCGAGGTTGTTGCAGATGATTCTGAGCTGTCTGTCATGCTGGAGCATCTCACGCGAAATATTCAGAGAGAAGTCGGGGCTGTCGACAACGCCGCGCACAAAGCGGAAGCACTCGGGCAGCACCTCCTTGCAGCGCTCCATTATCATGACGCCGTTTGAGTAGAGTTGAAGGCCCGGCTCCGCCTCGTTTGGGACAAAGTTGGTGGGCAGCCTGCCCGGTATAAAGAGCATAGCCCTGTAGGAGACCTGGCCTTCGGCGTTGACTCTTATAGTGGATACGGGCTTTTCATAGTCGTAAAACGCGTTCTGATAGAAATCGTCGCTCTCCTCCTCGGTGACCTCGTTCTTGTCACGCTGCCAGATGGGGACCATGCTGTTTATGACTTCTTCTCTTGTGACGGGCTTCTGCTCCATGACGGGGTTGCCCTCCGCGTCCTTCTCTTCGGTCTCCGTCTCCTCCATATAATCAAAGTCCATAACAATCGGCCAGCGGATATAGTCGCTGTACTTTTTGACCAGCTGTCCAATAGAGATCGAGTTTAGGAAGCGGGTGTACTCGCTCTCCTCCTCACTGGTGTCGGGCTTGAGGTGCAGGATCACGTCCGTGCCGACGCCGTCCTTTGAGGACTCCTCTATGGTGTAGCCGTCGACTCCCGTGCTCTCCCACTTATAAGCGGTGTCGGAGCCGTAGGCCTTGCTGATAACCGTGACCTTGTCTGCAACCATGAACGCACTGTAGAAACCGACGCCGAACTGGCCGATTATGTCCATTTCGGACATACCGCCCTCCTTCGCAGCGTCCTCTTTGAATTTAAGAGAGCCGCTCCTTGCAATGACCCCCAGGTTGTTTTCAAGGTCCTCCTTTGTCATGCCAATTCCGTTGTCGGAGACGCTGATTATGCGGTCCTGCTCGGAGACGCCGAGCTTTATTCTAAAGTCATCCCGCGTCATACCGACATTTTCGTCGGTGAGGGAGAGATAGCAAAGCTTGTCGATAGCGTCGCTGGCGTTGGAAATAAGCTCTCTCAAAAATATCTCCTGATGTGTATATATAGAGTTTATCATCAGGTCAAGTATTCTTTTTGATTCGGTTTTGAACTGCTTTTTTGCCATGATTCGTGATTCCTCCAATGTACAAGTAATATTTTTGCACAGTATCAACATTCTAACACTTTTTGTGTTTTTTTCAACACCAAATAAGGGGTAAGTGGGCAAATAATACGTTATTATTTCTGGTATACCCGTCTTTTTACATAAGTTCGGCAGTTTCAAAGCCGAGGTATTGTAAAAAACGAAGAAAACACGCAGCGGATAAGAAAACTGCTTAATTATCCTGCATATTTGTGCTACAATCGAAGCAGAAGTCGGCGGCCGGACGGCCGCAAGAACAGATTAAGGAGTGATTGCCATGAGCTTCACGAAGAAAGTCCTCTCCACAAAAAACGCCCCCTCGGCCATCGGTCCCTACTCTCAGGGCATAGTCGCAGCGGGCAGTCTTGTTTTCGTCTCCGGTCAAATCCCAATTGAACCAGCCACAGGAAGCATAATAAGCGGCGACATTGAAGCGCAGGCAAGGCAGTCCCTGACAAATATCAAGGCGATACTTACCGAAGCCGGCGCAACTCTAGAAAACGTCGTCAAGACTACGGTCTTTCTAGCCAACATGAACGATTTTGCAGCTATGAACTCCGTCTATACCGAGTTTTTCCCCCACAACTGTCCCGCCCGCAGCGCCGTTCAGGTGGCCCGCCTGCCCAAGGACGTCAAGGTTGAGATTGAAGCCATCGCTGTAATATAGAGAAACTGCAGTTAAAGAAAGCGCGTCGAATTTCCGGCGCGCTTTTATGTTTTTATGCCGCGTCGCTGACGGTGACGTCGTTTATCCACTTTCGTGAGCGAAAGCGACTTATACCCAAGCCAAACTTTAGAAGATTCTCAAGGCCAACGGCCAGACACACCCACAAAATTCCTGTCTTTATGACAAGTCCGCATATTGCCGCCATAGGTATCGCCGCCAGCCACAGCGGCAGAATGTCAATCAGCATAGCCGCTCTGACATCTCCTCCGCCGCGCAGCACCCCGACGATATTGGTGCTGTTAAACGACCTGGAAGCGAGGAGCAGGCAGTTTATAACCAGCATCATAGTCGCGATCCCGCAGGATGTATCCGATAAGTTGAACAGCCTGTACACATAGGGGTCTATGACCGTGAACACCAAAATGAGCGTTATGCCGGCTGTAACAAGACCTGTAAAGAACGCAGTCATACTCAGGGCTGCGCCCATGCTGTAGGCCTTGTCCTTGTTGCCGCTGCCGATCTCGTTGCCGACCAGAATAGCGGCGGTAGCCGCAACGGAAAAAGTTCCCACGGTCGTAAGCTTGTCTATGTTGCCGGCAACGGTGAAGGCCGCAATAATCGACGTACTGCCCTCCATATGTCCCATGATCGTCGGATATACAGCGGTCCCCAGGCCCCACATGGTCTCATTGAGCAAAACCGGAGTAGAGTAGCGCACAAACTTTTTGAGCATTTCAGACCCCGGACTCAAGAGAGCTTTCATGTCAATAATGAAGCGCTTGCCGACACAGGAGTGGACAAGCATGATAATGAACTCTACAATTCGCGCTATCAGTGTCGCCAAAGCGGCGCCCTCCACGCCCATGGCGGGAGCACCCAGCTTTCCGAATATGAGTACCCAGTTCATAAAGGTATTCAGGCACATCGACACGCTGAAAATTGAAAGTCCCAGCTTGGGATAGCCCATACTGCGGTGAGCCCCGGTATATACGCCCGTAATGCTGTTGAACACATAGGAAACACCTGCAATACGTATGTATCTTGAGGAAATATCTATGAGCAGTGGGTTGTCTGTAAACAGGCTCATTGCCTTTTCGGGGATTAGAAGCATTATTAGCGCAAAGGCCATAGATACTGCTCCCGCAAGATAGAAGCCGATGCCCATCACGCGGTTGACCGCGTCCGAATCCCTTTTGCCCCAGTACTGGCTGATGAGCACAGCAGAGCCGCTCTGCAGTCCAAAGATGACGAGCTGTATGATAAACACGGGAGTGTTCGCCATGGTTACGCCCGCCATAGGCGCTTCGCCAAGCAGGCCTACCATGAAGGTATCCACAATACCCAGGCTGGTCATTATCAGATTTTGGAGAACTATAGGCAGGACGAGGGCCCAGACGCGGCTGTAAAAGCCCTCCTCCTGTTTCATATAATCTAACATGTCTTCTCCTCACAGATCACCCCCGGGCGCCGGTCAGTCACACGTCCAAATACAGCTCCCGTTTTTCCCGTTACGCTTGGCGTTTAGAACCGCTTTCTCCGCCTTTGTGCTCGCTTCCTCAAGAAAATGTGGTTTTCTATCGAAGACCACAACACCCACAGAGCACGGTATGGCAGCACTCTCGCAGAGCTGACGTGCTTTTTTCAGCGCATTTTCCGGGGTTGCCATATCCGGCGCAACAACTATGAACTCGTCGCCTCCCGTACGTGCTATGATATCGTCGCTGCGCAGGCAGGCCAACAGCGAGCGGCCGAAGGTCTTTAGTATCTCGTCCCCCGCTTCGCGGCCGAACGAGTCGTTATAATCACTGAAATTATCAATATCTATCATAATAAGGCAGAACATGTCGAGGCAGGAGTCAGGCATGTTCGACCATGCCTCCTCTAGCCCGCGTCTGTTGAGCAGGCCCGTGAGATAGTCTGTATAGGCCCCCTGCTGGAGCTTCTGCCTGCTGTCCAGATACCGCTGCTGCAGACGCAGAGCGGCGCTGTCGATGTTGTTTCTGACATGGTGGAGTACAAGCTTCTTATTATATGGCTTTGTGATGAAGTCGTCCGCCCCCATATCCAGCGCCTCTTCCTCACTGCTGTTTTCCCCGTCTGCAACCAAAATGATGGGAATACTGTTCAGGCGGTCATCGTTTTTCATGATGCTCAGGAACTTGCACCCGTCCATTATGGGCATGTCCAGATCCAGCACAATCGCGGCAGTCTCCTTGCCGCGCTTCTTTATGTACTTCAGTGCCGAAACTCCATTGTCCGCCTCCTCAACGGTATAACAGGGCTCCAGAATACCTCTCAGCTCCGCCCGGTTTTCGTCCGAATCGTCCACCACGAGTATAATCTGCTTTGAGCTGTTTCTCTGCGTAAGAACTATTTCGGTATTCAAAGGATTATCCACCTGTGAAATAAGATCTCCGCTGTCGTCAATATCTGACTCCCTGAGCATTCTCAGATATTCCTTCTCGGGAACGGGCCGAGAAAAATAGTAGCCCTGGACATAATCGCAGTCCATACTGCGAAGCTTTCTAACCTGCTCCAGTGTCTCGACCCCCTCGGCAATGACGAGCAGATCGAGCCATTTCGCAAGGCTTATAATAAAAGTGAAGATGTTCTTGTGACTGGAGGTTTCGGATTCGTTCTGTATGAACGATATGTCCAACTTTAAAACGTCTATTGGCAGCTCGCTGAGCATATTCAGTGAGGAATAGCCTGTACCGAAATCGTCCATCTCTATGACGAAGCCGCGCTCCCGCAGTGCCGTGACAACGTCTATTATCTGCTTTGGATTGTCTGTATAGGCGCTCTCAGTAATTTCGAGATGGAGGTCGCGGGGCTCAATGCCGTGTTTCCCCACAGTCTCCAGGAGCAGATCCGGCAGATCGCTTTTATAGAGGTCGTTGCGGGAAACATTCACGGAGATCGGTACGGAGTCAATCCCCATATCCTTCCATTTCCTTAGGAGAGTGCACGCTTCCTCCCATACGTATCTGTCGAGACGGGTAATAAAGCCGTTGCGCTCGAAAAGCGGGATAAACGCATCGGGGCCTATGAGACCCTGCTCGGGGTGCCTCCAGCGGACGAGGGCCTCTGCCCCGGCAATCTTATCATTGCGGATGTTGTACTTTGGCTGAAAGTGAAGTATAAACTGCTTTTCCTCCAGCGCGGTCTCCATCTCCTCCACCAGAGACTGCTCCATGAGGAGCTTGCGGCGGATAGAGTCATCATAGACGGCGAGAAGAACTCCATATCTGTCCTTTATGCTCTGAGCGGCGAGAATGGCCCTGTCACACATCTGAGAAACAGGTACCGTCCTGTCCTCAATATTGTAAAGGCCGAATTTAAGTACAATATTTGCGGGCATAGAAAGGCCGTTGACGTAGGTGACCGCTTTCAGGCAGTTTTCCTGGCCGAAGCCCTCCCTGTGTTCTACGAGAGCCGCGAAGATATCGGCGCCTAGGCGGGCGCAAACGCTGTCCGGACCTGAGAGAAATTGTACGGCATTTGCAACCTCGCAGAGAACTCTGTCCCCCTGTGGAACGCCGAACAAATCGTTTATGAGTTTGAATTTCTCAATATCTCCGCAGATGATGTCATACTTTGTATCGGGGTTTTGCAACAGTACGGCGCGGGTCTTTCGGTAGAAATACTCCTTTGAGTACAGACCTGTGAGGCGGTCACATTCAATGGTCTTGATTATGGACGCCGAATCCTGCAAATTAATAAAGCTGCACACTCGGCGCAACATTATATCGGGGTTGTACGGTTTTGTAAAAATGCCCGCCGCTCCGTTTTCGAGGGCCTCTATCTCATCTTCTTCGGCAGCACTCTCTACAGTCACAAGCGCAGGAATATGTCTCAGACCGTCGTGCCTCCTGCACTCCTTCAAAAAACTGTAGCTGTCCATAGGCGGGCGGCGAAGATCCAGAAGTATAAGACGGACAGCCACAGCACTGTCCTCAAAGACTTCTATCGCCGTATCTCCCCTTGAGGCAAATACTATCTCATATGCCTTTCCCAGAATACTCTCTATTTCCCGTCTGTCGTTTTCATCGTCATTCACAACGAGAATACGTTTGGCCTTCACATGGTCCGTATAAAAACGCCCGTTCACCGTTTCGGCACTGCGTTTTTTGTATCTTTGCGCACGCATTATATACTCCTTGCAAAAAGAATCCTCCGTTCATCTGTCACGAAGGTCGGTTACACTTTTTACAATATATAATAAAATCCAGACCTTTTCAATATATAATTTGGTCAAATTTTAGAGTATTTGTGCAAAAGTCCACAAAATTAGTAACAGCCGGGCTTTTAACTCTCACGCTTGTCATCTTGCGGTATTATCTGTCTCCTGACCTTATGCCGTCTCAAGACAACGTTCAGCGCATTGCCCATTATCAGTATCTGGGCGCATATATACATCCACAGCATAAAAATGATTATAGAAGCCAGCGACCCATATACAAGCGGGTATTTCGCGGACATTCCTATGAACCACGAAAACAGGGCACTGACGAGCACCAGCACAACGGAAACCAGAATCGCGCCGGGGAAGATGGTGTTCTTTATATCCTTAGGCGTGTTTATCCTGTAAAGACCGTAAATAATGAACACCATAATGACAAACAGCAGAGGGTACCTCAGCCATGTCCAAAGCCCCAGGGCCGTCGCCTGCGGCAATACGTGGGAAAGAATTGATATAAGCCAGTTGCCTGCCAGCATAACGACAATGGCGAAGTATATGGCGCCAAGAAACAGCAGCGAAAACACAAAGCTAAAAAGCAGCTTGAACACTCCGTTGAACCTCGGCGCCCCCTGAATATCGGCCATAATGCTGTGAATAGTGCGAAAAACGGCGGCCGAGGTCGTCGCCATAGCTAAAAGTCCCGCCGTAAACAGCGCTCTGTTGTCCTGCGTGGAAAGATAATTCAGATAGCTGTCCAAATACTGCAAAGTTCCGGCAGGGACAAAAGTGGACAGCCCGTCGAGCATAAGGGAAATATCAGTAGCGAAGCTGGCAAGCATTGCGTGTATGCAGATAAGAGTGGGGAACAGCGACAGGGTCAGCCCATAAGAAAGGGCCGCAGCCGATCTGGAAACCCTGTTTGTGACATATATCTCTGTCAGCTCAAAAGCATATATGAGCAAGGTGGAGAATTTTGAAGACCTTTTCAGTTTTATCCCCTCCATTCATGACAGGACAGAAGATAACACGCGCCCCCTCGCCACCTAAGGCGGAGGGGGCGGTCATGCTATTATATGCGCAAAAACGGCTATTTAGAGTTGAATATTTTGAAGATGCTGTCAAAGGGATCTTCTTCCTTTTTTTCGGACGCCGGGGCCTGCTGGGGCTGCTGTGCAGGTTCCGACTGGGCCATGGCGGAAGCCGTAGTGAACAGGCCCTGAGATTTCTCGGCAGGCTTCTGTTCCTCTGCTTCTGCTCGCTTTACGGGGCCGTCGTCAAAGCCTGTCGCAATGACGGTTACGCGGATCTCGTCGTCCATGGCGTCGTCAAAGGTGGCGCCGAAGATTATGTTTGCCTCGGGGTGTGCTGCAGCCTGAACAAGGCTTGCGGCAGCTTCAACGTCCTCAAGGCCCATATCCATAGAGCCGGTTATATTGATAAGAACGCCTCTTGCGCCATCTATGGAGGTCTCCATCAGAGGACTGGCGACCGCCATACGCGCGGCGTCCTCAGCCTTGCCCTTGCCGGCGGCATGGCCAACGCCCATATGTGCAAAGCCGGCATTTTTCATAATGGTGGTTACGTCCGCAAAGTCGAGGTTAATGAAGCCCGTGTTCTTGATGAGATCGGAGATGCTGGTGACCGCCTGATGCAGAACGTCGTCTGCAATGGCAAATGCATTTGCAAAGGTGACGCGCTGATCGGTTGCGTATTTGAGACGGTCGTTGGGGATTATGAGCAGGGAGTCCACCTTGCCCAGAAGTTCGTTTATACCTTCCTCCGCCTGCTGCATACGGCGCTTGCCCTCGAAGCTGAAGGGCTTGGTCACGACGCCGACGGTAAGGATACCGCTCTCGCGCGCTATGTCTGCAATGGTGGGGGCCGCACCTGTTCCGGTACCTCCGCCCATACCCGCTGTTATGAAGACCATGTCAGCGTCCTCAAAGCTCTTGGCAATGTTGTTGCGGCTCTCTTCGGCACTTCGTTTGCCAATATCCGGATCGGAGCCTGCGCCTTGGCCGTGCGTCAGCTTTTCGCCGATTTGGATCTTCTGAGTGGCGCTCGACACGGAGAGGGCCTGCTTGTCCGTATTAATGGCGATGAAATCAACGCCCTTTGTGCCGGAACTCACCATCCTGTTGACGACGTTATTGCCGGCACCGCCGACGCCGACTACCTTTATAGTTACTACGTTTTCGGGACCGGTTTCAAGCTGAAACGACATATTCATAGCCTCCCATGATTTTTATAAACTCTGAACTAAAGAACAGTTCAGCGGTATAATCCAAGTATTCGCTCTATTTTATAATGAATTTCCATATTGGTCAAGTATTCTTTGTAAAAAATTATGTGAACTATAAAATTATCCTCCGGTTTTTCGGATTTTGGATAATTTGTTTGTCAATCCGGGCTAAAACCCGCTTTTTTATTCTCCGAGAGATCGAAAGTCCCCTTCTCTGTCTCCGTGAGCTCTGCCACAGCGCTTTTGAGCAGTCCAAGCTTGTACTCAGTGTTTTCGTTTCTGCCGAGCTTCACCTTGAAGCGTCCCAAATAATCGATCCGGGCGTTGGCAGTATTGCTCACGTCGATGGATGTGACGTCTTTCATAATGTCTGCATCCGACAGAGCCCGAAGTATCTCTTCGAGATAAGTCACTTTAGACTTGTCCTCCGCGGCAACGGACATTCCGCTACCCGCTTTGGGCGACACTGCCGATACGCCTGAGACCTCTATATAGTCCGCGTTTCCATCCTCCGTCACAGGTTCCAGAAGACGGCAGTAGTTGTCAATAAGCCATAGACCCACGTCGGTTTCTACACAGGCGACGGTGTCGCTCTCACGGACCGTTATTACAACGGTATTGGGCATTTTGCGGTTTATTTGCACACGGCCCGCATAGATCAGCTCACTCGTTACCCGGTCGGCGGCGGATCTGCAGTTTAATGTCACAAGGCTCGCGCCCTCTTTGATACCGGAGGCCTCAATTATCTCCTCTGCGGAGTAGCGCTCGGCACCGCTGACCTCTATGTTGGATACACGGAAAAACACGCTTATTGCAAAAATAAGTGCGGCACAGATGACGACAAAGGACAGCGTACCAAAGATAAAGCCGCCTTCACCGGTCTTTTTTCTCTTTCTTTTTGCTCTTCGGGCGGTCATTTTTTTCCCCCTTGTAAAAATGGAGACAAATCCTGTGCCGTTCCTTACGCCTCTAAGCTCTGTAGCTCAGATCGGCTCCGAGATTTGCAAGCAGCCTGTCAAAGTCTTCATAGCCTCGGGCGATATGTCCGTTGTCATCTATTACCGTCCTGCCATCGGCTCCCAGAGCCGCCGCGACGAGCGCCGCGCCTCCGCGCAGATCAGTAGCCGAGACTTCCGCGCCTTGGAGCCTCTTGACGCCCGTTACTCTGGCAACACGGTCCTCCACAACAATGTCCGCGCCCAGCTTGCACATCTCGGGAACATGTCTGTAACGGTTTTCAAATATGTTCTCTGTAAATTCGGTTGTTCCCGCCGCAGTGAGGCATGCCGCCATGAGCAGCGGCTGTATGTCCGTCGGAAAATCCGGATAGGGCCTTGTAACTATGGGATAACACGCTCTTAAAGCTGTGTTGCATGTTATCTTTACAGTACATTCGCCTCTCTCAATATCACAGCCCATATACTCCAGAGCCGCCATAGCGGTCTCGAAATCTGCAGGCACAACTTCATTTAGCGTGATGCTGCCGCCTGTGACGGCAACACAGCACATAGCCGTAGCGGATACTATTCGGTCGTTCATTATCTTGTGTTTGACCGACCGCCGCGTTCCAAAGCCGTCAATCGTGACAACAGAGGTGCCGGCGCCGCTGATGTTGACCCCAAGCTTACGCATAAACTCCTGCAGATCCACTATCTCGGGCTCTCTCGCCGCGTTTGTGATAACAGTCTCTCCCTTGGCCGCACAGGCAGCCAGCATGGCGTTTTCGGTCGCGCCGACGCTGGGAAACTTGAGGTTAATACGCGTGCCTATAAGACCGGAGTCAAAGCAGTTTATGTTGCAGCCCTGTTCCTGTATGTCCGCGCCCAAGCTTTTCAGTGCCGCGAGGTGTAAATCGATCGGTCTTGCTCCAAGCTCGCAACCGCCCGGATAGGAAATGCTCGCTCTGTGCGCGCGCGCAAGGATAGCTCCCAGGAATATAACGGACGAGCGCATTTCGCGCATGAGCTCATGCGGAATGTCCGTCCTGTTCATACCCCGCGAGTCAATATATACCGCGCCGTCTCTGCGTTCGGCTTTACAGCCCAAATGGCGCAGGATGTCCATGGCTGCGCCTACGTCACTGAGCTCGGGACAGTTTATAAGCTCCGTCTCACAGCCCGTGATTATCGCCGCCGCCATGATGGGCAGGACCGCGTTTTTGGAGCCCTGAGCCTTAACATCGCCAAACAGCTTATTCCCGCCGTTAATTGTCCAAACACTCATAATGATCCCTCCGCACAGTGCATTTTTAAGCCATACTATGCGACTTTATCGCCTGTTGACAATGGGCGCTCCATTGTTAACTCTATTACCCCTGACTACTTTTTTGAGGCAAGCTCGAGCATGATATTTGCTATCCTCTCAGTGGCGTCGCCGATGCCGACCTTAACCATTTGCTCCGACATCGCGTCCAGCGTCTCGGGGCGACTGAGAAGCAAGGACACAGAGCCGAGCAGCTTGTCCGAAGTAATATCGCTTTCAGGTATTAAAACCGCCGCACCGGCCTTTTCAAGAACACGTGCGTTTTTTTCCTGATGATTGTTTGTCACATTTGGCGAGGGTACCA
>JAAYCC010000197.1 GCA_012729875.1 Clostridiales bacterium
CTCATAGACCTGGGCGTTGACGTTTTGTTCGTCGCCGCGGGCAACTCCGGCAACGGCGTATTCACCGCCGCGAAGGAGGCAGAGGGAGTTCATGTCATCGGCTGCGACGTCGACCAGTATGACGACGGCGTAAGCGGTGATAAAAACATCGTCCTCACCTCCGCTCTCAAAAACATGTCTCTCACTGTAGAGAAGCAGCTTGAAGCTATAGCGGCAGGTGCGTTCAAGGGCGCTAACGTTATCCTGTATGCTGCTGACGAAGGGACCGGATACGTTTCCGCAGAAGGCCGCCAGCAGCTCAAGGAAGAGACCCTGACCGCTCTTGCAGAAGCTCTTGCACTGGTCAAGGAAGGAAAGATCGTTCCCCCCTCAAACTTCAGTGAAACTACCGTTGAGGACTTCCCCGGACTGGCATAAAATGCTTAATAAGAAATAATAGAAGACACGTTACGGAAACGGCATGACTTTTGTCATGCCGTTTCCCCATGTTTATTGGTCGTCTCTCCACTCCAGATATCACCGGGCTGGCATTCCAGCGCCCTGCAGATTTTGTTCAGAGTTTCGATTTTAATAGCTTTTGCTTTTCCGTTTTTTAGAACAGAAATGTTGGCGAGGGTAATTCCGACTTTTTCTGATAATTCGGTGACGCTCATTTTTCGTTTGGCGAGTATTGCTTTTTAGCAGTTATTTGTTTTTGACATTATTCTAGTAAAAGTGTAAAATCTATTGCAGGTCATATAACAAGACTGCAACCCTGCAAAAACCCTAAAAGGAATGTATGCGATTATGGACGAATACATCGTAGAAATGCGGCATATAACAAAGCGGTTTCCCGGCGTAGTTGCCAACGCCGATGTGTCGATTTCTGTCAAAAAGGGCGAGATATATGCCATTTTGGGAGAAAACGGCGCGGGAAAATCAACTCTTATGAGTATGCTGTTCGGAATGTACGAGCCCGACGAGGGCGAGATATTCATAAGGGGGCAGCGTGTAAAAATCGAATCCCCGGCCCACGCGACAAAGCTCAATATAGGAATGGTCCACCAGCACTTCAAGCTTGTACAGAACTACACGGTCACGGAAAACATCGTTCTGGGCATGGAGCCTCGTGCCAATTTCCTGGGCTTTTTGCCCTCTGTGGACATAAAAAACTCACAGAAGAAGATTTCCGAGCTGTCCAGCCGCTATAGGCTGGAGGTCGACCCCGCAAAAAAAATCGAGGATATGGGCGTGTCCGCCCGCCAGCGCGTAGAGATTTTGAAAATGCTCTACCGTGAGGCTGAGATACTCATATTCGACGAGCCGACAGCAGTTCTGACCCCGCAGGAGATCGAATATCTCCTTGAAATCATCCGCGGGCTGCGTGATTCGGGCAAGACCATTATCCTCATAACGCACAAGCTGGAGGAGATCAAGCAGGTCGCCGACCGCTGCGCGATACTGTGCCGAGGCAAGCTTGTGGATGTGCTGGACGTTGAGACCACCTCCACAAAGACCATGGCGAATCTCATGGTTGGCCGAGAGGTCAGCTTTACTACTGAGAAGGCTCCCGCCAACTTCGGTGAGGAAGTTTTGAATGTGCAGGAGCTGTGCGTAGAAAATCAGGACGGCCTTGCCGTTGTGAAGGACGTGTCCTTCTCCGTGCGCGGCGGGGAGATATTTGCCGTAGCGGGCGTATCGGGAAACGGGCAGGTCGAGCTCGCCGACGCTATAACCGGAATGCTGGATATTAGCAGCGGCAGGATTGTCCTTAAAGGCCGCGACATAACAAAAATGAGCGTGCGCGAGCGCAGTCTGGAGGGCATATCCTATATTCCCGAGGACAGACAGGAGGTCGGCCTTGTGCTGGATTTTGACCTGGCTGAGAACCTTGCGCTTAAGACCTATTTCAAGGAGCCCTTCTGCAAAAAAGGCAAACTTCAAAGAGAGGCCTTTGTGGAGTACGGCGACAGGCTCATTGATGAATATGACATACGCAGCGGGCAGGGCGCGGGGACTATTGTGCGCTCCATGTCCGGAGGCAACCAGCAAAAGGCCATTGTCGCCCGTGAGATAGAGCTGCCGTCCGACCTTATGATATTCGTCCAGCCCACCAGGGGGCTCGACATCGGCGCGATTGAAAACATCCACAGCCAAATACTGGCACAGCGCGACGCGGGCAGGGCAATTCTGCTCATCTCGCTGGAGTTGGATGAGATAATTGAGCTGGCGGACACAATAGGAGTAATGTATAACGGGGAAATGCGAAAGATCGCCTCTGCCGATACGCTTACTAAGGAGCAGGTCGGTGAATATATGATGGGGGTGAAGGCGGAATGAATCGTGTGAAAAAGCGGCGAATAAATCCTGTCAGGCGCGCATTTGCCGCCTGTCTGGGCAATGAGAGGACACAGTTTATTGCTATTCCGTTGTTTTCAATACTGCTGAGTTTACTCGCTGCGTCTATAGTGTTTCTCGCCCTTGGCAAGAACCCGCTGATTGCCTTTCAGAGCCTTTTACAGGGCAGCGGAATACTCCCAAAACTGAGCTATGCGGCTAAGAAGAGTCAGCTGACGGATTTTGTGAGTATGCTCAATGCTCTTACGCCCATGGTATTCGCAGCTTTGGCGGTGGCGGTGGCGTTTAAGACGGGGCTTTTCAACATCGGCGTTTCCGGACAGATGCTTGTGGCTGGTTTCATCGCCAGTATTACCGTGGGCTACTCGGATCTGCCAATGGCGGCAGCGCTCCCTCTTGCGATTGTAGTAGGCATAGTCTGCGGCGCACTATACGGCGCTCTGATAGGCTGGCTGAAACACAGGTTCAACATCAACGAGGTCGTCACATCCATTATGCTGAACTACATCGTACAGTATGTAATAAGCTACTTTATCTA
>JAAYCC010000198.1 GCA_012729875.1 Clostridiales bacterium
GGTCATACGGCAAATATATTGTACAATAACGGCATAAAGCCGCAGAAAGGATAAACTGTATGAAGGTCAATATTCTCGCAGTAGGTGATGTATGCGGGAAATCCGGAATCGAATTTTTGCGAAAGCACCTGCCGTCGATTAAAAAGTTAAAAAGTATAGACTTCACTGTAGTAAACGGTGAAAACGCAAACGTAGTGGGCATAACTCCAGCCCAGGCGGAGGACATTTTCGCCTCTGGAGCCGATGTTATAACGCTGGGCAACCACACTTGGACGCGCTATGAGCTCAAGGAATATCTTGACGAGCACGGGAACATCCTGCGTCCGGCAAATTTTGCCCTGTGCTGCCCAGGAAAGGGACACGACGTCTACAGCACTTCTTTCGGAAGCATAGCAGTCATAAACCTTATGGGCCGTTATGCGCTGGATTCCAACACGGATAACCCCTTCTATGTCGCCGACGAAATACTTTCCTCCCTGGACGCCAGACTCGTTGTTGTGGATATGCACGCGGAGGCGACCAGTGAAAAAGCAGCGCTCGGATATTACCTTGACGGCCGGGTTTCAGCCGTCTGGGGTACGCATACCCACGTTCAGACCTCTGACTGCGGAGTCCTTCCTAAGGGTACGGGATTTATCACCGACCTGGGCATGACGGGCCCTGCGGTTTCAGTCCTCGGCATCGCCCCGGAGCAGAGTATCGGAAAGTTTTTGGGCCAGCCTCCGCGCCGTTATGAGGCGGCGCCCGGCCCCGCAAAGATGGAATGCGCCGTTTTCACTCTTGATACCGAGACTGGAAAATGTATAGCTGCGGAGGCGCTTAGGATTTTATGAGAGAGCTGAAATTATTGTGCGCCGCCGATCTCCATCTGGATTCACGTTTTGAGGCTCTCCCTGAGGAGACGGCTAAAAAAAGGCGCGAGGGACAGAGAACGCTCCTGTTCAAAATCGCGGAGCTGGCTGAACGGCACGGTGCTCAGGCTATACTGCTGAGCGGCGACGTTTTTGAAAGCGGCGCGGTGTCGGCAGACACACAGGCTGCTTTTATCAAGGCGTTTGGCGCAGTCAATATGCCCGTCTTCGTGTCGCCGGGCAACCACGACCCTTACAGCAGCTCATCGGTGTGGGCGCGCATGCATCTGCCCGAAAATATATATGTTTTCAAGAGTGAAAAAATAGAGTGCGTCGGGCTTGACGATCTGAATCTGCGCATTTGGGGCGCAGGCTTTGAAAACAGCTTCTGCCGGCCCGTTCTTGAGAACTTCAATAAGCCGCGGAAAACGGACGGCGTGTTCGACGTTATGGTACTGCACGGTGACGTCTGTGCGGGAAAGTCCGACTACAACCCCATTACAAGACGGCAGCTTGAGGACAGCGGCATGGATTATGTGGCGCTTGGCCATATACATACCCGCAGCGGACTTGAGAGAGCAGGAGAGACCATTTTCGCCTATCCTGGCTGCACGGAGGGCCGAGGCTACGACGAGACGGGCGTCAAGGGAGCTTATCTCGTGACGGTATCGGAAGCGGGCGTCAAAGCGGAGCTGCTTCCGCTGGGCGGTGTGCGCTATGAGATAATCACCGTCGATGTTAGCGGCGGAGATGTGCTGGAGGCGGTCAAAGCTGCGACTGTGGAGTTATCAGATAATGATTATTGTAGAATTATCCTAAAAGGAGAATGTGAGGAGCTTCCTGATGCAACAGCGCTTCGTAAGGCTCTGGCTGGGCGCTTCGCGGAGCTTCAGCTTCGTGATGAGACGGTAGAGAAGCGCGACGTCTGGGCGCAGACCGGTCACGACTCTCTCGCGGGTGTGTTTCTTGCAAAGCTGCGCAGAGAATACGACGCGGCTGTATCTGAGGAGGAGCGCAGGCTTGTAGAGCTTGCCGCACACTACGGACTTGCGGCCATAGAGAGCGGGTGCGAAAAATGATAATAAAAAAAATGACCGCGTCCTTCGGTACGCTGCAAAACGAAAGTCTGGAGCTTAAGGACGGGCTGAACATATTGAGAGCGCCCAACGAGAGCGGCAAATCCACCTGGTGTGCGTTTATAAATTCAATGCTCTACGGCGTGGATTCGTCCGCACGGGAAAAGGGCGGGAACAAACCTGATAAAATCAAATACGCTCCGTGGAGCGGCGCTCCGATGAGCGGTACCATGGACGTCGAATACGAGGGAGAGAACATAACCCTGACACGTATGGGGAGCGAAAGATCCCCGATGCGCGAGCTTTCGGTCACATATACCGGGACGTCCCAGACAGCGGAGGGCATAGGTCCGGTCCCCGGCGAGACGATGCTCGGCGTACCAAAGGACGTTTTTGAGCGCTCCGCTTTTATAGGACAGGGAAAGGTCGCGGTCAGCGCAAGCCCGGAGCTGGAGCGCCGCATAGCGGCAATCGTCCAGACCGGCGACGAGAACAGCTCATGTACCGAGGCGGAGGAAAAGCTCCGTGCCGCCATGCGCAAGCGCCGCCACAACCGCAGTGGAA
>JAAYCC010000199.1 GCA_012729875.1 Clostridiales bacterium
GGGTCACGCGCCATTATTCACTGCGAATTGCATCCTGAATAAAGTAGTTGCATCGGCGTTCCCTCTCGAGAGACGTGGGCTCCATATGTCCGGGATATACCTCGTAATCACCCTTGAGATTGTAGAGCTTGCGAAGAGACGACATCATGCTCTTGTAGCTGCAGCCTGGAAAGTCCGTCCTGCCGATACTGTCGCGGAACAGAGTGTCGCCTGTGAACAGCGCGCCGTCGCAGCGGAAGGTCACGCCGCCCTCGGAATGGCCCGGCGTCTCAAGTACGTCTATGCTCAGCGAGCCGACCCTGAGCGTGTCTCCCTCGGAGATAAAGGTAGCGCCGCAGCGCGGGAGCTTGTACTTGTAAGCGAGTTCAAACGGCTTTCTGGCTATGTCCATGGAATTTATGCAGATAACCGCCCCTGTCTGCTTTTGAATCTCCTCCACCGCTCCGGTGTGGTCAAAATGACCGTGCGTCAAAAGGATGAACCTGCACTTCAGCCTGTTTTCCTCAAGATAGTTCATGATTGTGTTGGACTCCGCGCCCGGGTCTATAACCGCGCAGTCCAGCGTCTTCTCATCTGTAACGATATAGCAGTTGGCCTGAATTGAACCCACGGTAAAGCATTTTACGAGCATGTCTATTCCTCCATATAAGTGTTCAGAGTATTACAGTTCGTCTGTATCCAGCAGGAGCGTAACGGGGCCGTCGTTTACCGAACTGACCTTCATATCGGCTCCGAACTCGCCGCTCTCTACCTTGAAGCCGCGCTCGCGGCATTTTTCCATACATCTCTCATAGAGAGGCTCTGCGATAACAGGTCCGGCGGCTTTTGTAAAGCCCGGGCGCCGCGATGTGCAGTCCGCATATAGCGTGAACTGAGATACTACGAGTATCTCCGCGCCGGCCTTTTCGGGCGAGAGATTCATTTTGCCGTTTTCGTCCTCAAAGACACGCAGCCCGCATATCCTGTCTGAAATTTTGTCCGCCTGAGCTTCTGTGTCCGTTCCCGCAATGCCAAGAAGCACCAAGAAGCCCCTGCCTATCTGCCCCGTGATCTTGCCGTCCACCGTGACGGAAGCTTCGGAGACTCTCGTTACTACAGCCCGCATGACATTTCCTTTCTAGTTACCCGCACGGGTGATCTCCGATACGCCGGAGACCGTGCGGAGCCTGGCTATTATCGCTTCCAGGTCGGAGATGTTTTTGACCTCCAGAGTGACAATAGCCGTGGATTTTATTCCGTCAAGGTCGCGGGCGGACAGACTCAGCACCTTGGCGCTGAGAGAGTTGAGCACTGTCGCAATGTCCATTACAAAGCCGCTGCGCTCGCTCGCTGTGATTTTGATGGTGGTGACGTAGCTCTCGCTTGACGAGTCGGTCCAGCTCACGTCGATCCAGCGGCCGCCGTCCTGCGGGTCATCCTTGTTGTTGAGATAATTTTTACAGTCCGTCCTGTGGATGGAGACCCCGAAGCCCCGCGTTATGAAGCCCACAATATCGTCTCCCGGTACTGGTGTGCAGCAACGTGAGAACTTTATCAGGCAGTTGTCCAGTCCCTCCACAAGAACACCGTGAACCGCCTGTTTATCGGACGCCTGGTTTTTGCGCTGTTCGGCACGCTCGGTAATTCTCTCGAGTGTGGTTTTCTGCGGCGCCTTCTGGCTCTTCAGGACTTCGTCTTTAATACGGTTTACAGCGCGTGTGGCGGTCATGCCGCCGTATCCGATAGAGGCATAGACGTCGTCAAGGTTGGCGACAGCCAGCTTTTTCAAGATGCCGGGGAGCAGTTCCTCGTCGGACAGCGCGGACATTGGCACGCCCGCCCGCTTCATCTCAGACTCAAAAGCCGCCTTGCCGTGTATGATGTTGTCCTCGCGCTTTTCCTTTTTGAACCACTGTTTTATCTTGGAGCGGGCCTGGCCGCTCTTGGCGATCTTCATCCAGTCCCGGCTGGGTCCGGGGGCGGATTTTGAGGTCAGCACCTCTACGATGTCTCCGTTCTGCAGAACGGTGCTGAATGGAACTATCCTGCCGTTGACCTTTGCGCCTATCGTGCGGTTGCCGACTGCGGAGTGTAT
The DNA here is from genome assembly GCA_012729875.1 of Clostridiales bacterium. Taxonomy (GTDB): domain Bacteria; phylum Bacillota; class Clostridia; order Oscillospirales; family Oscillospiraceae; genus UBA2658. The sequence goes on from JAAYCC010000199.1 coordinate 2,075, forward strand.
TCCGTAGGCGAAGTCGATGGGGGTGGCGCCAGCGGGGAGATTAATAACATCGCCTCTGGGCGTGAATACGAACACCTCGTCCGAGAACATATCAATCTTCAGATCGTGGAAAAAGTCCTGAGCGTCGCTGTCCTGCTGGGATTCAAGCAAAACGCGCACCCACGCGAACTTCTCCTCGTCTCCCACCTTTATGCCCTGTTCGCCTGTCTTGTATTTCCAGTGGGCGGCATAGCCGTATTCCGCGGTGTGGTGCATATCCCATGTGCGTATCTGGACCTCGAAGGGTATGCCCTCGGAGCCTATGACTGTCGTGTGTATGCTCTGGTACATATTGGGCTTGGGAGTCGATATATAATCCTTGAAACGCCCCGGGATGGGTTTGTACATATCGTGGATATGCCCGAGAACGTTATAGCAGTCGGCTATATTGTCAACAATCACGCGGAAAGCGCAGAGATCAAAGATCTCGTTGATCTCTTTCTTCTGTGCGTACATTTTGCGGTAGATACTGTATATGTGTTTTATCCTGCCGGAGATCGTACAGTTGACCCCCGCCTCGCCCATCCGCTCGGAGACGGCGCTCTCTACGCTGGACATGAAGCTCTCCAGAATTTCTGTTTTGGCCTTCAGGGCGTCTGTTATCTCCTTGTAGCCTATGGGGTCAAGGTACAGCAGGGAGAGGTCCTCCAGCTCCCACTTAACTCTCTGCATGCCGAGACGGTGGGCGATGGGTGCGTATATCTCCATGGTCTCAAGCGATTTTGAGCGCTGCTTCTCGGGCGTCTGGTACTCCATAGTCCGCATGTTGTGCAGGCGGTCGGCAATTTTTATGAGGATCACGCGAATGTCCCGGGACATGGCCATGAGCATTTTGCGCATGTTTTCCATTTGCTCGTCCTCTTTGGAGGTATACTGGACTCTGGTCAGCTTTGTGACCCCGTCCACCAGATCTGCCACAGTTGTCCCGAACTGCTTTGCTATGTCTCCGTGAGTCACGCCGGTGTCCTCAATGACATCGTGCAGAAGGGCGGCGATGATCGAGTCCTCGTCAAGGCCCATCTCGACACATATCTGTGCGGCCGCTATCGTATGGGTGACATAGTCGGAGCCATCCTTGCGCTTCTGACCTGCGTGAGCCTTGACCGCACATTCATAGGCAGCGCGAATCTGTCCCACGTCCGCGGTGGGATTGAGCTTGAGAACGCTCTTTTCAAGGCTCTCATACATTATTTCGGGAGAAAGCAATTCGTATTCTCTATTCTCCATACTACACCTCTCGAAATTATGGGACGGGATTTTACTTCTTGTTCAGACGTCGGAACAGAGGGGATTTTTGCAAATCGGTTTTAGAGTTGTTATCACATATATGGACGGATATGACGGTGTCCGACATTTTTACAGTTATCAGACCCAGCTCCTCGAATACCTTGAGACACAGGCAGAGCCGGATCGGCTCAACGGAGAAGATCTCGCCGCCGAACAGCTCTGAAAGCGGGATATCTGTATTCCTGCCCTCCTGAGCCAGCCTGCGCCATACGCCTGCCAGCTGATCCCGCCCAAGGCCGGCGGCCTCCGAAAGGGTGGCGTCGCCATTAAAAATGTCGCGGCAAAGGCGCGGAGCGGAGGATGGGCGCACATCGGTTATAAGCAGCTGAACGCTGCGCTGCGAGCGGAATTCGTTTATCTGAGGGGCAAAGCATATGTCAACTATGTCGCCCTCGGAAACGTCAACAGTGTCAAGGCAGTGGGAGAAGAACACACAGTCCAGCTTATTGCCGCGCTTTGCAATGCTCATTCTCAGATGCTTACCGCCCCCGATTTGCGCGAGGCTCTCAAGAACAACTCCGCAGACGCAGAAGAGCGGTCTTGGGTTTCCGTCGCCGCATGGCTCCAGTATATCAAGCGAGGAGACGTCCTCCATCGTCATAAGCGAAAGGTCGGGAAGCAAAAGCTCCGGCTCCAGCACAGGCAGTTCGGCCGGCTTGTGCTCACTGTAATAGGCGGCCATTTCGCTGCGGAAGGCCTCGATGTTTTCGCGTTTTATACTGAGCCCGGCGGCAAAAGCGTGGCCTCCGAAGCTCTCCAGCTGCTGTGAACAGGCCGAGAGCGCGTCAAAAAGGTTGAAAGAGCCGTAGCTTCGGCAGGAGCCCTTGCCGTTGTCGCCATCTATATAGATAATGATGGCCGGCAGCCTGTATTCCTCTGCCAGACGGGATGCGGCGATCCCGACGACGCCCGGATGCCAGTTTTCGTTGCTCAGAACTATGGGGCAGTCTGGGGGCTCGTCACCCAGCTCCTCAACTGACTCTATCCAGACCTTTGTCTCCAGCTCCTGTCGGTGTCTGTTGAGCTCACACAGCTCGACGGCACAGGAGTGGGCCTCGGACTCATCATCGGTTAAAAGTAGCGACACGGAGGTCTCTGTCTTACATAGCCTGCCTGCGGCGTTTATACGGGGCGCCAGAGAAAAGCCCACGGTGGTGGAGCTCACCGGCCTGCCCGACACGCCGGATTCCTTGAGCAATGCGGCAAACCCGGGTCTCGGCGAGGTCTTGAGCTTTTCAAGCCCTCTGTGGACAATAACGCGGTTTTCACCCACAAGAGGCATCACGTCTGCGACGGTGCCGAGGGCGACCAGATCGGAGTAGCGCTCAAGCATATCTGGAACATCACCGCTCAGAGCGCAGGCCAGCTTAAAGGCCACGCCCACGCCTGCCAGAATGTCGTTGGGATAAGTGCTGTCGCGGCGTTTTGGGTCTATGACCGCCGAGGCATCAGGCAGCTCGCCGGGACACTCGTGGTGGTCCGTGATTATTATATCCATACCGAGGGCTTTGGCTGTCTCGGTTTCCCCGACAGCGGTTATACCACAGTCGACGGTTATTATGAGACTTACGCCCTTTTCATGCAGTACCGCGACTGCCTCGGAATTGAGACCGTAGCCCTCGTCTATGCGGTCTGGTATGTATATCTCACAGTCCAGCCCGAGCTGATGAAGATAGTCCGCCATCAGACAGGAGGCTGTAATACCGTCTACGTCATAGTCGCCGTATACAGCGGTTTTTTCCCGTCGGGCTGCGGCCAGTTTTATTCGGGCAACCGCCCTGTCCATATCGTTCAGCAGATAGGGGTCGCAGAGCAATTCCTCTCCGATACTAAGATATTCAGAGGCGGCCTCTGGTGTTTCTATCCCTCTCGTGAGTAAAACCGCGGAGAGCAGGGGTGCGTAGCCCGCATTCTCCAGCAGCGGAGATGTTTCAGCGTATTGCTCGGGTATTTTCCAGTTTAAATGATCCATTTATTTCTCCAAAGACCGACTTTTTGCGTCGGTCTTGTTCAAATACAGCAAGATAATTGCCTAAAGGCAGATATCTCTCGATTATTTCCCGTTGCCACTTTAGTTACGGCAAACGGCGGGCAATTTTGCCCGTATTGAGCGCTTATACAATAAATTATTATATCAAATAAATCCCCCTTGGGCAATAGAAAGAAAGCAAAAACCGCGGTAACTTGTCGTGGGGTGGATTTGACATCGGCAGATTATAGTGGTAGAGTAGAAATGCGCAGGTCGCCGTCTCAGGCGGCCCTGTTTATTTTAATTTCAGTTTAGAGGGAATTGCAATGAGTTCTGACTCCGCCGCCCTTATGACCAGAGGGCCGATCTACAAGCAGATAATCTCTTTTGCGCTGCCCCTTTTCTGGGGGCAGCTTTTTCAGCAGCTATATAATATCGTGGACAGCATTGTGGTCGGAAATTATGTCGGCAGGGACGCTCTCGCGGCGGTCAGCTCCTCAAGCTCGTTTGTACAGCTTCTGGTAGGACTGTTTGTCGGCATCTTCATGGGCGCTGGCGTTGTCATATCCAAGTATTTCGGTGCGATGGACGAGGAGCGTGTACACAGGGCGATACACAGCTCAGTAGCTTTCGGAATAACGGCAGGCGCCATTTTGACAGCCGTGGGGCTTGTGTTTACGCCACAGCTTCTGCGTTGGATGGAGACTCCGGAAGAGGTGCTCGCTCAGGCGATCCTGTACCTGCGCATCTACTTTGCGGGGGCGCTGTTTCTTGCGCTTTTCAATACCGCCGGCGGTATTTTCCAGGCGGTGGGCGACAGCAAACACCCTCTGTACTATCTCATATTCTCCTCGGTGCTGAATGTGGGGCTTGACCTTTTGTTTGTAGCAGTCCTTGACATGGGCATTGCGGGTGCTGCATGGGCGACGGTAATATCTCAGGGGGCGGGAGCTTTTCTCGCATTTTCAAGATTACACAGTACTGACGGAATATGCAGGGTCGAGTTCAAAAAGGTGCGCTTTGACCGCGCTATAATCAGGGAAATATTGCGTACAGGTCTACCTTCGGGCGTACAGAACAGTGTTATATCCTTCGCAAATGTTGTGGTGCAGGCCAATATCAACACCTTCGGTCCGGCGGCTGTGGCAGGCTACGGCGCATCGTGCAAAATCGAGGGTTTTGTCTTTATACCTATTACCAGCTTTGCCATGGCCATGACCACCTATATCAGCCAGAATCTCGGCGCTAAGAAGTACGGACGCGCAAAGCGCGGCGCGGCATTCGGTATAGTAATCTGCTGTCTTATTGCGGAACTGGTGGGACTCGCATACTATTTCTTCGCGCCCTTTCTGGTCTCGCTTTTCAACAGCGAGCCGGAGGTCATAGCGCTGGGCACTCAGCACGCACAGATAATAGCATTTTTCTTTTTTTTACTGGCTTTTTCACACGTCACGGCGGGCATAATGAGAGGAGCGGGACGCGCTGTCGTGCCGATGCTTGTGATGTTCGGTTGCTGGTGTGTCATACGTGTCGCCTATATCGTCATCGTGACAAAATATATAAATGACATCAGGGTAGTATATTGGGCATATCCCATCACATGGACACTGGGCAGTTTTTTCTTTATCTACGGGCTTTTGGGAACCGATTGGATTCACGGCTTGGAACGGAACGGGCGGCGCTAAATCACTTGACACTAAGGTTTCAACGTGTTACGATACAGTGTACTCTAAAAAAC
>JAAYCC010000200.1 GCA_012729875.1 Clostridiales bacterium
GGGCTTGTAAAGGTGTTGAAAGTTGTTATATTGTAACTATAATTGGGAGCTTGCGGTGATTATTGTCAAAACAAAAAGGATTATAAGAACAGATGTAATATAGGGCGCTAACCGCCTGTAATTTACATAAGAAAAGATAAAAGGAGTACAAACTGATGAAAACCAAAAAATTAATCTCTCTGGTACTGTGCTCAGCGACGCTGCTGGCTTTGCTGGCGGGATGTGGCGGCGGTGAGGTTTCAAAAAAACCTTCAAATGACGAGGATAGTAAGGCAAATGAGATATCACTGGACAGAGATAACACACTTATTTACGGTGCGGAATCTATGGACAGCCAATTCAACCCCGTATTGGGATCAATGCATTTCGGCGATCTGCTTTTTCGCGGCCTTATGACTACTGACGAGAACTGTCAACCGCAGTGTGACATAGCAACCAGTTATAAAATAAGCGACGATTTGCTTGAGTACACCTTTAAGATCCGTGATGATGTCCTTTTCCACGACGGTACGAAGCTGACCATTGAGGACGTTATATTCACGCTAAAAAGTGTTATTGACGAAAAAATAAACTCCTCTCAGCGCGATGGGTTCCTGCAAATCGAAAATGTTGAAAAGGTTGACGACACCTCGCTGCGAATCACACTTAATGAGCCTTTCCCCGCACTTCTTGACAAACTAACAATTGGGATTATCCCTGAGCACTGTTTTGAGGGTAAGGATTTCAACACTGCGGATTTCAATATGGAGCCTGTTGGCTGCGGACCCTACAAGTTCGTCTCATATGAGACCGATTCCAAGCTTGTCCTCACAAGATTTAATGATTTCTACGGCGATACCGCTAAGATAGAGAATATAGTGTGTCTGTGTCTGCCGGACTATAATGTCCGCGCTCTGCAGCTTTCAACCGGCGAAATTGACCTTGCGTATATTGAGCCCAGCCAGGTGGAGGAACTTGAAGCCAATAAGGACACTACGGTGTATAAAATCGACACTGCCGACTACCGCTGTGTAATGTTTAATTTTGGTGCTACCGACCTTTTTGACGATGTTAAAGTGCGTCAGGCCCTCTGCTACGCAACAGACCGTAAGGCTGTTGTTGACTCAATCGTTCACGGTTACGGCGTTGCCGCCTACTCACCTCTGCAGCTCAACAAGTTCAACAATGATAGCGTTGAGAAATATGACTATAACCTCGATAAAGCTAAATCTCTGCTCGACGAAGCCGGATGGACAGACAGTGACGGCGACAGTATCCGCGATAAGAACGGAGAAAAGCTGGCCTTTACGCTTACGACTCCCGTATCAGATGAAGTTCGTGTCAACATAGCGACCTACCTTGTATCCGAGTGGAAAAAGCTCGGTATCGACTGCAAGGTGGACGCCCTTGACTGGAGCGCCATAGACATCACCAAGTGCGAAGCCTTTGTCCTCGGCTGGGGCAGTCCCTTTGATGCCGACAACGATACATACAGACTTTTCTGCACTACCGGTACTGACAACTACGGCCTATACAGCAATGATACCGTAGACGAGACTCTTAAAAAGGCCCGCATTACTTCCGACAAAGGGGAACGCGCAGGCCACTATGCCGAGTTCCAGGAAGCGCTGGCCAAAGATCCAGCATATGATTTCATATGCTATCTGACAGCCCTCTATTGCGCAAATACTCGTGTCTCGGGTATAAAAACCACTAAGATATTAGGGCATCACGGTGCTGGTGTCTTCTGGAACATAGAGGAGTGGGAACTGAACTAAACAGTGTTCCCAAAAGCGTAAATGACAAAATATATTATAAAGCGAATACTGCAGAGTGTTTTCATACTCTTTGTAATGAGCATTATCGCTTTTGCTCTCATAAATGCGGCGCCGGGTGATCCGGCTGCCGCCATTTATGGGGGGCAGATGGATAAGCTGACTCAAGCGGAGCGTGAGCGGATTAATACGAACCTGGGTCTGGACAGGCCGTTGGCCACACGTTACTACAACTGGCTCTCTGAGATGTTGGGCGGGCGGATGGGCTATTCCTATGAAAATGGTAAAAGCGTTAACCAAATCATTACCGAGCGTATGCCTAATACGCTTTTGCTGTTTGCAGTCTCCTTTTTCCTGACTGTCATTATATCTATGGTCGTGGGATTATGGGCGGGCCGGCACCCCTACTCGGCGCTTGACAGAGGAATAACGATTACGAGTATTGTTATTAATGGTATCCCCAGTGTGCTCGTTGCAATTATACTGATTTTTCTCTTTTCGGTTAAGCTTGGTTGGCTGCCGTCGTCCGGAACGTCATCTATCTTCGCCACTGGGGCGGCAGACAGGATAAAACACCTTGTAATTTCGGTATTGACCGTAGTGTTAAGTCATGTAAGCTCATTTTCCCGTTTCATTCAGGAGGGGCTGAAGGAAGAACTGAGCAGCTATTATGTGACGGTCGCAAGGGCAAACCATGTTTCAAACCGAGATATATACATGGGCGTTATGAAAAATTCCCTTGTTCCTTTCATTAACTATGCAGGATCGCATGTCCCGTCTTTTTTCTCCGGCTTTGTAGTGGTGGAGACTGTCTTTGCTTACCCGGGACTTGGCAGCATGATCGTTGGTGCGATACCTATTAAGGATTACCCTGTTCTTATGGGTGGAATTCTGATTACGGGGATCGTGGTCATATCATCAATGCTAGCGGTTGATCTGATTGACCTTGCCCTGAATCCCAAGCTGAGAAGGGCGGTGGAAAGATGAGCGCGAAAAAAAAGAGAAACCACAACAACAGAAACCGGATATGGCTGTTTGTTTTTATCTCTATTGTAGCTGTTTGCTTCTTTTCACCCCTTTTTGTTGCTTATAATGTAACGGAGGTAGACCTTCGTAATGTGCTGCAGCAGCCAAATTCTCAGCATTTTTTCGGAACCGACAGCATCGGTCGTGACATTTTTTCACGTGTTCTTTACGGTGGAATAGTATCCATATCCGTGGCTGCCGTAACCACGGTTGTGGGGCTTACTATAGGTCTTATATACGGAGGTATCAGCGGCTATGTAGGCGGTAAAGTCGACAACGTGATGATGCGGCTTGTAGACATCATATGCAGTATCCCCTCTACAATTATTGTTCTGGCGTTCCAGATGGTTTTTCCCAACAAAATACTGGGGCTAGTCATTATCATGAGCCTGACAAACTGGATGACCATGGCCAGGGTTATACGGGGTAAGTTTATGGAGCTTAAAAAAACAAACTTCATTATGCTTGCCCACGGTTTCAATATCCCGAAGCGGGTTATTATTTTCAATCACATGGCCCGCAACAGCACTCTGAGCATCATAATTATTGCAACCTTCACCTTTGCCGGCGCTATAGTAACGGAGACCGCGCTGAGTTATCTCGGCGTAGGTATTCCAATTGACACTCCCTCATGGGGGAACATGATAAACAACGCTCAAAACTATATTCTCACCGGAAAGTGGTGGGTGGCGCTTTTCCCAGGAATTATGATTATAATCAGTTCGCTATGCGTCAATTTCACAGGCGAGTATCTCAAAAATAAATATGTATCGTGAGGAACCCGACGTTGGATGATAATACTATAAAAAAAGGCATTACAGAACTATGGAATAATGCCTATACAAATTATGATAACTGTTATGCCCACGGAATGAAAAGCGAGGGAGAAAAGCTGGAGTGGCTCAGGCTGCTGGATAGGCTCATAGAAACGAAGCCCAGCGAAGTACTTGATGTCGGAGCAGGTACGGGCTTTGTCAGTCTTTTACTCGCAGAGCAGGGCCATAACTGCAAAGGCGTAGATTTGTCGGAGAATATGCTCTCCGTGGCGCGGGCCAAGGCGGAAAAAGCTGGATATACAAATGTATCCTTTGCTATAGCCGACGCTGAAGATACGAAAGAGCAAAGCAATTACTACGATGTGGTAATAAACAGACATCTTGTCTGGACCCTGCCACACCCTGAAAAAGCAATAAGGGACTGGAAGCGCGTTCTCAAGCCCGGCGGCAAGCTTATCATCATGGAGGGCAACTGGCACTATAGCCGTCCCTCTGACAAATTGCAGGTTTTTTTAGGAAGGTGCCTACTGAGCATTCAGGAAAAGCGCAACGCTTTTTCCCACAATGGCGACTACGATGCCGATCTAAAAAAATCTCTGCCCATGTTGAAAAGCAAAAATGCCAAGCGGCTTTCTAACATGGTTGAGGACGCAGGCTTTGCCGTAAGCGTAGTAGCGCTAAAGGATGTTGACAGAGCCGAGAAAAAAGCTATGCCTATGGCCTATCGTCTGCTCAATCCTCATAAGAGGATTGCTGTGATAGGAATAAAGGAAAACTGAAATGCCGGAAAACATTCTTGAAATAGAACATCTGTCCCTCTCTATCTTTGAAAGGCAGATAATAAACGACATATCCTTCGGAGTAAAGGACAAAAAGATAACCTGCCTTGTCGGAGAGAGCGGCAGCGGCAAAAGTCTTACCATGGCCTCTGTTCTGGGCCTGCTGCCGGATGGTGCGGTCATATCGCCGGAAAGCCGTATAAAATTTAACGGTAAAAACATATTTTCCGTCTATCAGGACCCCATAAACTCATTTAACTACTCAGTGCGTGTTGGAAAGCAGCTCTACCGAATGGCAAAGGGCTATCGTAATACAAGCAGGAAGGAATTTGACAAGGGAATATCCGAAGTGCTTACACGCCTTCGCTTCACCGACCCCGCATCCACGCTTGCGAAGTATCCCTTTGAACTGTCCGGCGGAATGCTTCAGCGGCTGATGATAGCCTGCGGAATATATGTGGCTCCGTCACTTATAATAGCGGACGAGCCAACAACAGCGCTGGATGTGAGCATACAGAAGGAAATAATGCGTGAGCTTCGAGCGATAAACCACGAGCTCGATATATCTATCATAGTAGTTACGCACGATTTTGGCGTCGTTGCGGAGCTGGCGGACGAGGTAGTTGTAATGCACAACGGTGTTCTGGTCGAGTCCGGAGACGTGTTTCAGCTGTTTGACAACCCGCGCGAAGGTTACACAAAGGCATTGCTTGAAGCCAGCTTCAAGGAGGCGTACCTGTGATGCTTAAAGCGGAAAATGTTTGGAAGGTTTACCATAGGGAGAGAGTTCTTCACGATATAAATCTTGAAGTAAAATCGGGAGAGATACTGGGACTTGTCGGGGAGAGCGGCTGCGGTAAAAGCACATTGGCAAGGCTTCTGTGCTGCTATGAGCGCCCCAGTTCCGGAAAAGTAAAATTTAACGGACGGGACACCACACATAGAACAAAGCGCGAGCGCAGTGAATTTCACCGTAACTGCCAGCTGATTTTACAGGACAATCTTTCGTCTCTGGACCCGACTATGACGGTTGGCGATACATTGCTGGAAACGCTCAAATACAACAGCCGCCTGAACGAAGTACAAAGCCGCGAAAAGATTCTATTAATACTCCAAAAGCTGCTTTTGGATCCGCAAGCTCTTGAGAAAATGCCCATACAGCTTAGCGGCGGCGAAAGGCAGAGGATAAACATCTGCCGGGCGCTTTTAGTGGAGCCAAAACTGCTTATCTGCGACGAAATAACCTCCAGTCTGGATGTTATCACTCAGTATAATCTGCTGAAGATGCTCAAGCAGATAAACTCGGAAACGGGTTTACCACTGGTATTTATCTCTCATGACATAAACGCCGTGAAAAGCATAAGCGACAGAATATTGGTCATGCATGACGGTACAATAGCAGAGGAGCTTAACAAATCAGACGGGTTTTTGTATTCGGGAAGATATACAAAGCGCCTGTTCGAGTCGCTTCCAATAACCCATCCTTCGCAGCGCTTAAGCCTGGCCCGCCATTTTGATGATAAGCTATTTTCAGATGATTGATTATCAATAGTTTTATACTGCATTAATCTGTATATTTGCCAATGTACAAACTGTGACTGTTGCAGCTCCCGAGTTTTGCTTTGAGACGCCCGCATCATTCAAAAAGCATGAAAAGCGAAAGTTCCACTTTGCGCCGCGTCATAATTGTGGTTTAATATAATTAATAACCGACAACTACTCTTTAAGGTGAGCTATGAAAACAATCACGATTATCGGCGGCGGAGCCTCCGGCATGATAGCCGCCATCACCGCCGCACAGGAGAGCGGCAACCATATAATACTGTTGGAGCGTCAGGCCCGTGTCGGCCGCAAGCTTTTAAGCACAGGTAACGGCCGCTGCAATCTGACCAACCTGAACGTCTGCCGTGAGAGCTACCACGGCTCCTATGCCGACTTTGTTCTGCCGTCTCTGGAAAAGTTCGGCGTTAATGATACCCTTGACTTTTTCCGCAATCTAGGTCTTATAACCGTGGCCGAGCCGGACGGCAGAGTATATCCGCTTAGCAACCACGCATCCAGCGTAGTGGACGTGCTTCGCTTTGCACTTGAGCGGGACAATATTGAGCTGCGCGCCGGACAGAGCGTCTCGTCTCTGAAAAGGCGCGGCGGCCGTTTCATTGTAGGTACAGATGAAGGCGAAATAAGCTGTGACTTCGTCATAGTGGCGTGCGGCGGCGCCGCAGGCGCGAATCTCGGCGGCGTTGCGGACGGCTATCGTCTGCTAGAAATGTGCGGCCACAGCAGGACCCGCCTTTACCCCTCACTTGTGCAGGTAAAGACAGACCCCGTATATCCGCGGGCGCTCAAGGGCGTCAAGGCGGACGCGGCGGTCAGCTTACTTGCCGGTAAGCACATTCTCGCCCGAAATCGCGGCGAAGTGCTCTTCACGGATTACGGATTGTCCGGCCCCGCGATTTTTGAGGTTTCCCGCTGCGTCAGCACCTCCGGCGGCGGCCTTACCGTAAATCTGGATTTACTTGCGGACTTTTCCGAGGACGAGCTGACAACAATTATTGCAAGACGCTCCGTCACAGCGCCCCAGCTCCCCGCCAACCAGCTTTTGACCGGTGCGCTCCACAACCGTCTGGGGCAGATGGTCTGTAAATATGCGGGCATATCTGGCGGCGGTAGCGTTGGGCAGCTGACCCCCGATGAAATCCGCGCAGTCGCCCGCGCCGCCAAAAACTTCACACTGGATGTATGCGGAGTCGCAGGATTTGACTGCGCACAGGTGACCGCCGGCGGTATAAGCACTGCGGAGTTTGACCCTGAAACCATGGAGAGCTGCCTTGTACCGGGACTTTTTGCCTGCGGCGAGGTGCTGGACGTCGACGGAGATTGCGGCGGCTTCAATCTGCAGTGGGCCTGGTCCAGCGGCCATCTGGCAGGAGGTCTCGGAAAATGATTTATATACACGATTTGCAGCTCGCGCCCGGTGAACGTGAGTCAAAGCTGAAAAAGCTCGCGGCAAAAAGGCTGTGCATTGACGAGAAAAGCATTTCGAGCCTGCGAATTATAAAAAAGTCGCTGGACGCCCGTAAAAAAGGTAAAATCCACTATACCTATACTGTGGAGGTCTCTTTTAGCGGTGATGAATCGGCGCTGCTGCGGAGCGCAAAAAACGTTGAAGCCGTGCCCTCAGTTTCTCACCCCTATACGATACAGAAAGCCTCTATGCCCTGCTCCCGTCCTGTAATCGTGGGCTTCGGCCCTGCTGGTATGTTTGCCGCGCTGTATCTCGCCAGAGCGGGAGCCCGCCCAATCGTTCTCGAACGCGGCTGTGACGCTCCGACGCGCCGGGCGAAGGTCGAGGCCTTCTGGCAGAGCGGCACACTGGACAGCGAGTGCAATGTGCAGTTCGGCGAGGGCGGCGCGGGGACCTTTTCTGACGGAAAGCTCAACACAGGTATCAAAAACGAACGAATACAGTTTGTACTCGATACCTTCGCGCAGTTCGGTGCGCCGGACAGTGTCCGCTATGACGCCAAGCCGCATGTCGGCACCGACATTCTCTTCCGCGTTGTGCAGAATCTGCGTTCAGAGGTCACAGCCCTCGGAGGCGAGGTCCGGTTTGGGCACCGCCTTACATCCATCCGTATTGAAAACGGCGGCGTTACAGGTGTTTCTGTGGACTCTCCGGATGGGGCATATGAGCTCGACTGCGGTCAGCTTCTTTTGGCTGTCGGCCACAGCGCCAGAGATACCTTTGAGATGTTGAGCGCCAAGGGAGTCCCTATGGAGCCTAAGGCTTTTTCAATGGGCGTGAGAATTGAGCATTTACAGAGGGAAATCAGTCTCACACAATACGGCGAGGCATACAAAAAACTGCCGGCCGCAGATTATAAGCTCTCCTGCCGCCTGCCGGACGGCAGCAGCGCTTACACCTTCTGTATGTGCCCCGGCGGCTACGTTGTGGCGGCAGCCTCCGAGGCAGGCGGCGTCGTCACAAACGGCATGAGTTATTCCGGCCGCAGCGGTGAGAATGCCAATTCCGCCCTGCTTGTCACACTCTCCCCATCCGACTTCCCGGACAAATCAACTCTTGGCGGTATGTACTGGCAGCGGGAAATCGAGCAGCGGGCCTATGCCTGCGGCGGGGGAAATTACCGCGCGCCGGCGCAGCTTGTCGGAGATTTCCTCGCCTGCCGCCCAAGTGTCGGTGCGCGAACCGTTATGCCCACCTACCGCCCGGGAGTGCAATATTGCGACCTGCGCTATGTGCTGCCGCAAAAGATAAGCTGCACGATTTCAAAAGCCCTGCCGGAGCTCTCTAAAAAGCTCCGCGGCTTTGACGCTCCGGACGCTGTCATGACCGCCCCAGAGACCCGCAGCTCCTCCCCTGTGCGGATTCTGCGGGACAAAAACATGCAGTCCTCCGTAGCGGGTTTGTATCCCTGCGGCGAGGGCGCCGGTTACGCAGGCGGAATCACAAGCGCCGCAGTAGACGGTCTGCGCTGTGCGGAAGCCGTGATGGACTCGATATTTTTTTTATAAAATCTCTTTCCTTATCTTGGGGCGTATAATTCCTGTTTTTTGCTCAAAAATACTATATGCATATACCTTGTTAAGGAGGCTATGTATGAGCAGAAAGGATACAAATAAAAAGCTGAATAAGCTAAAGATGGAGGCTGCGTCCGAAATCGGCATGACCCAGTTTGTCAAGGAAAACAACGACCACTACAGAGGCGAAATGTCCGCAAAGACAAACGGCTCACAGGGAGGTCCAATAGGCGGACGTATGGTCAAAAAAATGATTCAGTCGGAACAGGACAAAATGTCACAGGAATGAGAGCTATATGAGAGACTTTTTTACAATTGACGAAATACCTTACTTCGGAGACCCGGAAGCCGGCAAACGAAGAAGCAAACCCGCCACAGAGAAGGCCAAGCCCAAAAAGTACAGGCCCGCGGGAACAGAAGAGCAAGAGATCGGAGATACTGACGGCGGCGTTATGATGACGACTTCAGAGATCCTAGACTTCTATGAGGGCTCAGACTCCTAATTGCTTACAGGCGCTATTACTGTCCGTTTAAGCTAGGACCGATACAAAAAATCTTTTGCCCAAAAGCGGCTGACGAATGCAAAACGAGCATTTGTCAGCCGCTTTCTATAGGATCAATGTGGTTTACATAATTTTGTAGCCCTCATATGTCACTTCCAAGCTCTATCCAATAAACATCTGTGTCCAGTAACTGCCGTCCGGAACATACCCCACCCCTGTCTGCGTAAAGGAGCTGTTCAGGATGTTCGCTCTGTGACCGCTGGAGTTCATCCAGCCGTTCACAACAGCCTCGGGAGTTTTGTAGCCCCTTGCAATATTCTCTGCGGCCGTTCTGTAGCTGAGGCCAAAATTCTTTATCATATCAAAAGGCGAACCATATACAGGGCTTGTATGAGAAAAATAGCCAAGGTCGTGCATATCCTGTGATTTGTATCTTGCAACTCTGGAGAGCTCCCAGTTTTCAGTCAGCTTTTTCAGGCCGTTCCTTACGCGAATATCATTGACCAGTCTTATCACCTCGGTTTCGTATTCTCGAACCGAGGCTCCGAGACTCGGAATCTGCAGCACGTCTCCCGGATATATCAGATCAGGATTTTTGAGCTGTGGGTTTGCGGAAATCAGTTCGCTTACCCCCACCTTATTCTTGACTGCGATTTTCCACAGCGAATCACCCGGGACAACTGTATAAGCAGTCTCCGCGCCCGCAAGAGTTGCTGTAGACAGACTGACTATCAGCACTATGGCAAGCGTTATTCCAAGCTTCCTTATCTTCATAATAATA
Source organism: Clostridiales bacterium (assembly GCA_012729875.1). Lineage (GTDB taxonomy): Bacteria > Bacillota > Clostridia > Oscillospirales > Oscillospiraceae > UBA2658. The sequence continues at coordinate 10,162 of JAAYCC010000200.1, forward strand.
CCTTCCCTCGGTCTGTTGATAGTTTCGTCAGGCGCCTGTACCACAATAAAATGCAGTAGCTCTACACTTTGGCTCCGCTTGAGCATTAGAATTCAGCAAACACCATCTTTTATCAAATACTTTTCCCCAAGCATACGATAGACTGATACGGACATTATTCATTTGGAGGGTGGTTACACTTGAAAATTCATGTAATAAACAGAGGCGACACCATATACGCCTTATCCCAAAGATACGGGGTGCCTGTCAGCGCTATAATGAATGCAAATCAGATTTCAGACCCCGAAAGTCTTGTAGTCGGGCAGGCGATAGTGATTCCGGGCGACTTCTCACAGCATATGGTGCGGAGCGGGGAGACGATGTACTCGATAGCTCAGTATTACGGAATACCGCTTAGCAGGCTTATTGACGCCAATCCACAGATTTCCAATCCGGCAAGAATCCAAATCGGACAGACCGTTATCGTGCCTGTAGCTTCACCAAAAATGGGAACAATATACGTCAATGGCTATATTTTCCCATGGGCAGACGCCGACGTTCTGAAAAATGTCTTTCCCCACCTTACGTACGTTAGCATTTTCAGCTATATCGTAAAGCAGGACGGGAGCCTTGGCACAATAAACGATTCAGCGGCCATTCAGTCGGCGCTTAAAGCCGGAGTGGCTCCGGTTATGGTCATTACCAACACCGAAGAAGGGGCCGGTTTCAGCAGCGAGCTGGCACATACTATACTGACAAATATTCAGATACAGAACACCCTGATAGATAATATCATAGCTGTCATGGATGAAAAAAACTACTACTCACTCAACATCGACTTTGAATACCTATATCCCGAGGACAGACAAAACTATAATAATTTTGTCAGCAGGGTCGTAAATGCTCTGCATCCCCTGGGATATAAGGTATCCGTCGCGCTTGCCCCGAAACTGTCGGGAGACCAGCCGGGACTTCTCTATGAGGCCCACGATTATCCGTCGCTGGGAGCAATCGCGGACAATGTGATTATCATGACCTATGAGTGGGGCTATTTGTATGGCCCGGCAATGGCGGTAGCGCCGGTGGATCAGGTCCGGAAGGTGCTGGATTACGCGACATCGGTAATTCCGAGCGAAAAGATACTGATGGGCATGCCAAACTATGGGTATGACTGGACTTTACCGTTTGTGAGGGGCTCCGCCGCCAGACTGTTAACAAATAACGGCGCGGTAGCGTTGGCGGCGAGAGTGGGTGCGGCCATAAGGTACAACAACACAGCCCAGGCCCCATATTTCAATTACTACGACAATATGGGCAGAAGACACGAGGTGTGGTTCGACGACCCCAGAAGCATATACGCCAGGCTGCTTTTAGTCTCCGAATACAATCTCGGCGGGGTGAGCTATTGGACGGTGAACAATTACCACGCCGCAAACTGGGTCGTACTTGAGTCGATGTATAACGTGAAAAAGGTCATATAACCAAAATTCCCCGATACTCCGGAGAGCGCTTTTGCCCGGCTTTATTACCTCTCCACTCACGTTCCTCATTCAGATAACTTCGAGCCGCTCTTTCCAATCTCTGCGGATTTAGACAAATTCTGCTCTCTGTAGCTGTACAACATTATAATCCCATGTTAAACTATCTGACGCGGGACTATCACGGGGCGGCGCCGGCGGGGAAAGCGGAGGTCGCCCGGCACAAGAGAGGAAGATTATTTGAAAATACTTTTTGTATGCGACCAGTTTGAGTCGGCCACCAACGGTACGACTATCAGCGCACGCAGGTTTGCACAGGCGCTTGCTGATCGCGGCAACGAACTGCGGGTCATATCCTGCGGCAAATCCGACGAAGTCGACTTCGGGCTCAGAGAGCTGAAGCTTCTGCCCCTTGCCGACCGCCTTGTAAAATCGCAGGGGATGAAATTTGCCATGCCCAATCAAAAAACGCTGAGGGCGGCGCTCGAATGGTGCGATGTAGCGCACTTCTATATGCCCTTTGCACTGTCGCTGAAAGGGCGGAAAATGGCCGAAAAGATGGGTGTTCCGTGCACCGCGGCCTTTCATGTCCAGCCCGAAAACATCACCTTCTCACTTGGTATGGGTAACTGCACCAATATAAATAACAGAATCTACTATCTTTTCCGCAACAAGTTTTATAATGAGTTCGATCATATACACTGTCCCAGCAACTTCATTGCGGAAGAGCTGAGAAACCGCGGCTACACGATGAAACTGCACGTGATCACAAACGGAATCAGCCCCTCATTCTGCTACAACAAGCTGCCAAAGCCCACGGAATACGCCGGTAAGATAATAGTCACAATGATTGGCAGGTACTCAGCCGAAAAGCGCCAGGATCTGCTCATCGATGCCATCCGCCACTCGAAGTACAAGGACAGAATACAGGTTGTTTTGGCAGGTCAGGGTCCCAAGAAATCCAGGCTGGAAAAACTGGGGGCGGACCTGCCAAACCCTCCTGTCATGAAGTTTTTTTCCGAAGCGGAGCTGCATGAGCTCCTCGCCTATACCGATCTCTATGTCCATGCTTCAGACATAGAGATTGAGGCCATTTCATGTATAGAGGCCTTCGCCAGCGGTCTTGTTCCGATTATTGCCGATGCTCCGCGAAGTGCAACTCCCCAGTTTGCTCTTGACCAACGCAGTCTTTTTGAGGCCGGAAACGCTCTGTCACTCGCCGAAAAAATGGACTACTGGCTGGACAACCCCAATGAAAAGGAAAAGAGCGAGCGGCTATACGCCGAGGCCGGTATGCGCTATCATCTTGATGCCAGTGCCGCCAAAGCTGAGGAGATGTTCAGAGAGGCCATAGAGGAGTGCGGTAAAAAATATGATAGGGCGTAAAGAAAAGCAGCCCTCAGATATGGGCCGCGAACCACACCGGTTTCATACCCCCTATAAAATAAAGGCTGACGAAAACTACGGCTATGTCGCGCAGACGGGAGCAAAAAGGAATCTTTCAAAAATTTTATGTGCTTTTGTCTGTACAGTAATGCCTTTGTTTCTGAGAATATTTCAGGGTCTGCATATACGCGGCAGGGAAAATCTTCGCAAGCTGCAGGGCGGGGCAGTTTCCGTTTGCAACCACGTCCACCCTATGGACTGCGTTGCGCTGGCCTGCGCATTCTGGAGGCTCGACACTTATTTCCTCAGCCAGCGAGAAAATTTCTGCATACCCGTTATACGCCACATCATCAAGATTTTGAAAGCTCTGCCCATACCGGAAAACCGCGCGGGCTATAC
>JAAYCC010000201.1 GCA_012729875.1 Clostridiales bacterium
ACTTCAAATGCCGTACCGGGCTCGATGCCGCCATCCGGGTCGCCGAGCTCCGGATCGTAGATATACCCGCAGGGTATACACCTGTATTTCTTCATCTTATCTCCTCCTTCATTTTTCAGTTTTTCGGAGCGGGCGCCTTGACGACAATCAGCTCCAGTGTTTCGGAATGCAGGTTTTTGACGTTCATCTTGCTTTGGAACGGGATCTTCAGCAGTGTCCCGGCCTCGTACTCGTGGATCTCCTGGTCGTTCAGGCCAATGGAGAGCCTTCCTCTGACAACGGTCATATACACGTTTGAATTTGAATAGTGCTCAGGCAGCCCCTCTCCTGTGGGGAGCACCATATGGAGATAATGGAGGTTCTCGTCAAATATGACTTTTTCAATCGCTTTTTCTTCTGTTCCGGACAGCTTATACTCTATCTCTACCATTTTATTGACCTCCCGTCAATTATTTAAGACTTTCCCGTCTGTTGTAATAGTCGCCACCCTGCACGGGATACTTTTGCCGCTGTTCTGAAGCGCCCGTCTTACAGCGCTCTCCAATCCGCCGCAGCAAGGTATATCCATACGGGCGAGCACGACGCTTTTGACGTCGTTGTTTCTTAGTATTGCCGCCAGCTTTTCGCTGTAGTCCCCCTCGTCCAGCTTGGGACAGCCAATCAATGTAACTCTGTTCTTTATAAAGCTGTTGTGGAAATCTCCGTAGGCATACGCTGTACAGTCGGCTGCTATAAGCAGTTCCGCACCATCGAAAAACCGTGCATTTACCGGTACGAGCTTTATCTGGACAGGCCAATGTGACAGACAGCTTTTGTTTTCACTGATTTTTGCCCGGACAGCTCTCTGACCGGCCTCTCGCCGCAGCTCCCTCGCCTGCGTACCGGGGCAGCCGCAGGAAAAATCCTCTCTCTTAGCTCCCTGCATATTGCGCTTTACGGCCTCTTCATCGTATTCCCCCGCCTCGCGCTCCTCAATGCTAATAGCTCCCGCGGGACAGACAGGCAGACAGTCGCCAAGGCCGTCGCAATAATCGTCACGCAGCAGCTTGGCCTTTCCGTCCACCATTCCGATAGCACCCTCGTGGCAGGCCTCTGCGCAAAGTCCGCAGCCCGTGCACTTCTCCCGGGATATGTTTACTATTTTGCGAATCATCTCGTTCACCCGCTCTCTTGTTTTTTTCAATAACAATTGAATACGCTATTGACTTTGTACCCTCAGTTTATTATCATCTACGTGATATGTCTGTTGTAATTCCAACGAAAGGAGCTTTATATGGACAATTATTTGGAAGTTTTAAGGCAGTCCGCACTATTTGACGGAATAGACGGATCCGAGCTTGCGCCACTCCTGTCCTGTCTTTCCGCAAAGGCCGATCATTATGAAAAAGGGCAGACCGTTTTTCCCAGCGGAACCAGTATTTCCTGCTTCGGTATCGTACTTGATGGTCAGGTCCAGGTCGTACAGGACGACTACTACGGAAACCGGAGCATACTCGCCAATATCGGCGTGGGCAATCTCTTCGGAGAGTCCTTTGCATGTGCGGAAATAAAATCGCTTCCGGTCAGCGTAATAGCGGCGACCGAAAGCGAACTTCTCTTTATTGACTGCCGCAGGCTTGTATCCCCCTGCGCCGAGGCCTGCTCCTTTCACAGCAAGCTGATAAAAAATATGCTGAGTATTGTTTCAAGGAAAAACATCTCGCTCACGCAAAAAATCGAATTTACCTCGAAACGGACCACCCGCGA
>JAAYCC010000202.1 GCA_012729875.1 Clostridiales bacterium
AGAGCTTGCCCCCGCGCATTTTGAGACCGAGAAGTTCCTCCGTTACAACACGGAACAGCCAGGCGGCCGAGCCGGTGTACCATGACCAGCCTGCGTGCCCCATGCAGTCGTTATTCGCATAGATGTCTGCCGCAATGACATATGGCTCCGCGCCGTATACCTCCGTCAGCCGGCTGCCCGGGAGTATGGCCTCTATGAGCTTGACGGCCTCTTCACTGCGGTTTTCGCGCAGCAGTGCCATGATCAGAAATATTGCGCCGTGAGTGTACTGCCCGCCGTTTTCACGAAAAGCAGGACCGTAGCTCTCGATATAGCCGGGGCTGGGTTCGGCGTTTTCAAAGGGCGGATCCAAAAGCTTGACAAGCGAGTTGTCAGGGTCATACAGCCGCGCTGCCGCCGAGGAAAGCGCGCGGTCGACTCGGAGTCTGTCCGCTTCGGGGCAGAGCGCGGCAAAGCTCTGTGCTATAGAGTCGATTTTACAGCAGCTTTGACTTTCGCTGCCCAAGGGCGTGCCGTCGTCAAAATATCCGCGCAGATAGTGGTCGCCGTCCCAGGCCGCGTCTGCGCTTTTGCCGAGATGTGCCGCCGCGGTCTCATATCTTTCATTGTCGCCGTCTGAAAGAGCGGAGAGCAGGCTGGCAAAGCGATGAGCGGTGTGGGAGAAAAACCATGTCAGCCAGACGCTTTCGCCCTTACCCCCGATACCGACGGCGTTCATGCCGTCGTTCCAGTCGCCTATGCCAATCTTCAGAAGGCCGTGATCTCCGGTACCGCGCTCAAGGACGAGGTCGAGAGCCCTCTTGCAGTGGGAGATTACCGTATCTTCATCTGCCGAGACGACGGCCGCTTCATAGCGGTCGCGTTCCCCGTCCTTCAGCGGCTCGGACGAAAGGAACGGAGCGGTCAGAAAACAGAGCGGCGTGTCGCCGGTCTTTTCCACATATTCGCATAGCGCCCACGGCAGCCAGACAAGGTCGTCGCTGCACAGGGTGCGAACACCCACGACACCGCGTCCGGTCTCATGCCACCAGTGCATTACGTCGCCCTCGGAGTACTGCCGCCGGCAGCAGGCGAGTATCTGTGATCGGGCGATGGAGCTGTCCATAAGAATAAGGTTGACGGCGTCCTGCAGCTGGTCGCGGAAGCCGACTGCGCCTCCGCTCTGGTAGATGCTGCAACGGCCCAGAAGCCTGCAAGCTACAGCCTGATAGGGCAGCCAGCCGTTATATAACCGGTCGAGAGCCGCGAGAGGCGTCTGTATCCGTATTTTTGACATGGAAGATCTCCAGCTCTGTTTTGTATAACGCATTGCATCCAGCGCGCTGGCGTTTTCACAGAGCTCACGGAGCTTTTTTGTATCGCCGCAGCCGCAGACAAGGACGAAGGGCAGCTCGGTCTCAAAAAGCAGTCCCAGCCCCTCTCCGGAGCCCAGGTCATTGTCCGCCTCGCCCGAGAGCCAAGCCTCTCGCGATGCGGTAAAGCCCTTGCAGGGCGCTGAGGCACAGACCGTAAAAGGCTCGTTGGGATAAGGGCTGTCGGTGCGTCTGGCGGTAAAAACACCCTCCTCAAGAGTTATTTCCGAACCCGTGCCTCGGTGTCCGGAGCTGCCCAGGACAAGATCTGTCCACCACTCTATTTTTACAGGCTTTGAGCCGTCGCCGCGAAGGATCAGAACGCGGGCGTCGACATCCGGAGGGACAAAGGCGGAAAGGTTTACATAAGTGCTATCAATAGTCTTTTCCCATTTGGCGTAACCGAAGCCGAAGCTCACATGGCAGTCGCTGTCGTCAGGCGCAGCGAAGAGGCTTTTGCCGTTCAATCTCAAAGTCTCGGTGCCGACTGCCGCAAGGCTGTCGCAGAGCCAGTTGTTGATCTGGTATTCCCGCGCGTTGCCGTACCACATATGGCCCGTACCGCAGTCTGTCGCAAAGTATCCGAAACGCCCGTTTGTGAGTATATTGCCCCAGGCCCGCGGAGGTAGAGAGCGGTTTACATAAAAGCTAAAGCTCTGGTCGTCGTTCCACTTATATTCAGGAACGCGCTGCAGTGGAGAGTAGAGATCAAAGCCAAGATCATAGCGCTGCCCTTTGTCTGCAAGGCTTCGCACGCGCCGCTTTGCCGCGGCACGGATCAGGCCGTCGGTATTGTCCGCACGGTCGACGATAAAGATACCGCCGTCACTGCCGAACTTGCGTATGAGCTCGCGGAGTGCCGAGCCGGCGGGGCGCAGGTAATCCCCGCCCTCGTCGGTTATAAAAACGAGGTCAAAGCCCACAGACACAGAGTTTAAAAACGTGTGACTTTTGATATATGCGGCAGCCTCGTCGAGTGCAGCAGCCTCGTCGGGATTTTCGCTGTCGTCTATTTCGAATACGAAAATCGGCCTCTCGCCGGATATGCCGAAACGCCACAGCTCGCTTTTCGAATACACGGCAGGTTTGGGAAAACACACTGTACAGAGCAGCTCCATGGCACAGTCCAGCTGCCTGTCGGTCATTTTGAGACCGACGGCCAGCTCTGTAAGGAAAATGGAGCTGCCTGCAGAACTGTCGATCAATATTTTATGAGCAGACGCGTATGCCTCGCTCTCACTTGTTCCGACGGCTATGGCGATCTCCACGGTGCTGTCTGCGCCGGATTTGAGACGCAGCGGTATCTTGGCGCAGACCATTGGATCATATAGCCAGCCTAGATTTGACTCCCCGATATTTGATACTGCGTCATACAGGCCGCCTCTTCCCGGCAACTGGCTCCGTCTGGCGGAGAACTGTGCCTGCTCCGAAGTTGCAAGGCAGAGAAACAGCTCCGGGTTATCGCCGCGGGCTATACGCCTGACGATGAGCGCGTCCCCAAGCTGCTTTGCGTGCATACCCAGCTTGCAGAAAGCCGGATGGCTCAGATAATCCGCATATGGGATGAGCAAGGGCTCCAGCATAACCAAAAGCTCGCAGCTTTGCTCGCACCTGTCCGCTGGGCTGACGGATATAACCCGTTTTTCACCGAAGCAGTCCTCGGAAACATAGGCGAGTATCTGCGCCCTTATGCCGTTCCTTGTGGTGTCAAATTTTGCACCGGAAAAGCTGAACTGCCAGGAACTTATGGCACTATTCTCCATTTCCGGGCTTGGCAGTAGCGGTATAATCTCACTCTCACGCAGCAGGAAAAGCTCTATTCCATGTCGGTAATCCGGCGTTTTGGAGGGCGCGTTGTATACGGCGAGCCTGCCATACAGGGCGCGTGAAGCCCCGCTGTCGGTCAATAAAAGGTTGTACAGACCGTTGGACAAAAGTCCGCAGGCCGGACAGGCAAAGTCCGAGTGGTTGTCGCGTTTTTCCCAGTATAACGGCGCTGCGCGGGGCGGCTTTTCCGCGGGCTTGAAATTACATCGGCGCATGACCGTGGAGCACAGCGGCAGCTTTTCCTCGAGCAGGCAGGAATAGGCGGCCATCGAGGGGTCGCGCATCAGCCGCTTGGGAATCAGGTCGCCGCAGAGAGTATTTGCCGCCGCAATAAGGCTCATACCCAAGTGATGAGCCATGACGCATCGGACGGTCTCGCCAGCTCCGGCAGAACTTCTTTCTCCGGTAAAATCCACGGCCTCCCAGAAACCGTATTTTCCGACGCAGTCGAAGTTTTCAAGTTTGCGCAGGTTCTTAACGGCCGATCTGCGCGAGCAGGACAGTGCAAGGAAGCTGCTGTAAGGAGATACTACCAGCTCCTCATCCATGCCGCGTTTGAGTGCCATGTCGCCGCAGCCGTGCGCCTTATATTTATAGTTGAGCGCGGGATCCAGCGAGTAGTATGCGCTCTCCGAAATACCCCAGGGCAGGCCCGCCTTTGCTGTACGTTTCTTCTGGACGCCCACGCAGAAGCGGTCGCTCTCATAGAGGAGAGAACCCTCAATATCGACAAAAAACAGGCGCGGCATTAGGTATTCGAACATACTGCCGGTCCAGGACGCCATACCGCGATATCCGTCGCTTTGTACAAGTGCCCGGCTTAGGTTTTTCCAGTGCTTCAGCGGGACATCTCCTCTGGCTATGGCGAGGAAGCTGGCGCTGCGCGCTTCACTTGCAAAAAGGTCGTAGCAGCTAGGAGAAAGAGCGCCCTTTTCAACATCCATACCAATAGAAAACAGCCTTTTATCACTGTCATAAAGAGGAGAAAAGCTCATGGGAGCCAGCAGCTCGTCGCACTGGGTGGCAAGGCGCGTCTGGCCCAGCTCTTTAAGGCCCTCGCGCATTATCATGAGGCATATTGCAAGGTTGCCGCTGTCCACAGTGGATACATAGGCGGGGCGCAGGGGGCGCAAGGTCTTTGTTCCGTACCAGTTGTAGAGATGGCCGTGCCACTTCGGCATACGTCTTATTGTGGCGAGGATGTTTTCGACAATACCGAGCGCCTCCTGCCTGCTTGCTATCCGAAGGTCTAAAGCGGCAAGACAGGAGACTAGACAAAGCCCAATATTTGTGGGAGAGGTGCGGTGTGCCACACCGATAGGCGGACGCTCCTGCCAGTTGTCGGGCGGAAGAAAATGGTCCACCGCTGTACAAAAATCTGTGAAAAAGGCCCAGATCTGCCTCGCCCTCGAGAGCAGATAGTCGCTCTCGGCGGCCGATGCGCTCTGCGGGGCGGATTTAGTATTTGAGAGACAAAGAGCCGTAAGAGGTGAAAGGGCCCATACGATTCCCAGCGCTTTACCGAGAACGGAAGGTGCAAAAAGAGCGATAATAATGCCTGAGACCGGAGCTGTCCACATAGAGCCGAAGTATTTCAACGCGCTGTTTTTGGTGTCAGCGAATGCGGAAGCGGGCGTCCAATCTAGCATATGTCTGCGGCTAACAGACATCCGCCAGATAGCCCGGACAGAAGCATCCAGGCAGACGAAGGCCTCGCAGGGCAGGAGCTTCAGCTTAATCATGGCCTGCACATAGGCACATTCGACCCCGCGCAGAACATAGCTGTGACGGCGGCAAACGGCGCCGTCGCGCCTGAAAAGCTCCGCCGCGCATGAGGAGAGCAGCTGTGCGAATAGGCTAACCACGGCGACAAGCGCCGCGGCTGTAAAAGACCGAGCGGGGAAGAAAAATGCCAGAACGAGCAGAGCAAAGTATAGCGGCGGCATGAGACTTCGGCGGATGCTGTCAAAAAGACGAAAGCGGTCGATTTGCGAAAGAACTCTGCCCCGACGGAGAAGCCAGGGGGCGTTCTGCCAGTCGCCGCGTACCCAGCGGTGCATACGGCGGAAATAGGCAAGAGCGTCGCGGGGGAAAGTATCTGTCAGCTCCACATCACTCATATATCCGCCCCGCAGGTAAGCGCCCTCCAGAGCATCGTGCGACAGGACGCTGTTATCGGGTATGCGGCCGCTGAGGCAGCGCAGATAGGCGGAAATGTCGATGATGCCCTTTCCGGCGAAGCCGCCGTTTCCAAACACATCCATGTAAAGCTCGCTTACATCGGCGCCATATGGGTCTATACCGCCCTGACCCGCGACAAAGTGTGCAAAGCCGCTGGCATTTGCGGATGAGAGCTCGGTGCTCATCCTCGGATGTATAATACCGTGACCTGACACCACGAGCCTTGCTTTTTCATCAATAACGGGCTTATTTATAGGGTGCAGCATAGCTCCGATAAGCTGGCCTGCCGCGCCGGGCACAAGTCTGGTGTCCTCGTCCAGAGTTATGACGTATTTGACGCCGCGCAGGGCCAGCGCGTTGCCCGCGAGCAGGTCCAAATCGGAGCTTTCGCCTTTAAGAAGACGGCAAAGAGCGTATATAGCACCCCGCTTGCGCTCAAAAGCGGCATATTTCTTGTCTGCTTTATTATATGCACGGGGGCGTATGAAAAAGAAAAATCCCCCTCCGTATTTTTGGTTAAGCTCATCTATTGATAGCCTTGCGGAATCTATAACGGATTCGTCGTTCGGCGTGGTTTCCGTATCGGAGTCTGTCAGGTCGGCAAGGATGCCGAACTGCAGGTTTTTACCGCAGTCGCGGTTGGCAAGCCAAAACTGTTCAAGGCGCTCCCCGAGCTTCTTTCCGCTGTCCGTATCTGTCAGCAGGGCCGAAATAACGCAGATTGTACGCCCCTCTGCCGGGACTCCCTTCGTCAGATCCAGACGAGGGATATGAGAGGGCCGTACAAATGCAATCATGATACGGTCGCAGAGCAGCTTTACCAGCTCAAACACCGGGAGCAGAACAAGAAAGAACACTGCGGTGCTTTTGGTCATGTCGGCAATGAAGAGAGAGATCAGAAGCGACAGAATGGCAAGCGTTAGAATATACGCCGCCGCCCCGGCGGAGTATTTCCTGCCGGAGCTGGGCTTTGAAAATAGGTGATATCCTACATGGCGAGCCTGGCCTTCGCCCTCTCGGGCGAGAAGAAGTATCCTTTCGGTTATGCGTATCTCACTTACACCGTTGTATTTCGCGAGTTTTTCAATGCGCTGCTTATATCGGTATTTTGACTTCTCCGACATCAGCGGGTATACGCCGGCGGGGTCGGTCTGCAGAAGCTGCTCGACCTTGTCAACTCTTTCCAGAGTGTCGGAAAAATCAAGCGTTGCAAGCTCTCTGAGAGTGGTGAAAAGGTTCTTTGCGAGGATTGCCGCCTCGTCGGTGAGCGGACAGCTCATATACATTCCGGCAATTTCCTGGATGACCGCAGTCTTGAGTGCCGTTATAAGCAGGCTCAGCTCCCTGCGGCTGAGAGTATAGGCCAGCCTACAGCCACTAAAAAACAGCTCAAAGCGTTTTTTATCCACAATGCCGTCACCGCTCTGTACAAGCCTTCGGCACAGCATAATAAGCGCGGCGGTGTCACCGGAACGTGGCAGGCTGCCTCCGCGGTCGAACTCCGCCGCCGCGTACATGCCCTCGCGGCGCACGATATAATAGTTGTCCAGCAGCCACTCGGCGGCTGGCGGAACCTTGTCTGAACCGCCGTAGTCTTTGAGCAGAGCGTCGCGGCGCTTGCCAAGCCGCTTGACATTCTGTGCAAGCCGTTTTGCAAGCCGGCCTCCATGTACCTTACCGCTGATTCTGAGCAGTCTTGCGACGTTTTCACCATATAACTCCAGCCCTTCGTCGCCTATACGCAGCTGTGTGCCGTCATTGGACATTTTTCGTGCCTCTTTTCATAGAGAAAGTCACATAAAATTTTGCCCCCTCGTCTGAAAAATATTCTGAGAGTGTAAAGGAATAATACTTGACAGCTGCCGCCGTAAGGTGTAATATACGGATTGTTAGCAGAATTGTCTGTAAAAACCGAGGAGAGGCGGCGTTTCTGTGGATGACAAAACACTTATGATGACCATGCTACTCGATTTCTACGGCGAGCTTCTCACGGAAAAGCAGCGCTCCTGCTTCAATATGCACTACAACGAGGATCTTTCGCTTTCCGAGATAGCGGATATCATGAAAATATCGCGCCAGGGTGTGCACGATCTTATAGCCCGCGCCGAAGCTGCCCTCGTCGAAACCGAGGAAAAAATCGGTGTGGTAAGACGCTTTTCCGAGAGACGCGTCATTTACGATAAGATGGAGGACGAGCTGAAGGAGCTTGAGCAGATAACGGACGGCCGGGCGAGAGAGCTTGCCGAAAAGCTCTCCACAGAGCTTGAAAGCGTAAGAACCTGACATGTGATAATGAGGAACAGTTATGGCATTTGAAAGTCTATCCGAAAAATTATCGGCGGCATTCAAAAAACTCCGCGGTAAGGGCCGCCTTACGGAAGCGGACATAAAGGAAGCAATGCGAGAGGTGCGTCTTGCCCTTTTGGAGGCGGACGTCAGCTACAAGGTAGTTAAGGATTTCGTTAAAAACGTCAGCGACCGGGCTGTGGGACAGGATGTTCTTGAGAGCCTTACTCCTGCCCAGATGGTCATCAAGATCGTCAACGAGGAACTAACTAAGCTGATGGGCAGCGAAAATGTAAAGCTGAACATCTCCTCCAAGTCCCCAAGCGTAGTTATGCTTGTAGGATTGCAGGGCGCCGGAAAGACGACCAACGGCGCAAAGCTTGCCGGTCTTATGAAAACCGGCGGTAAACGCCCGCTTCTGGTAGCCTGCGACGTATACCGTCCGGCCGCTATAAAGCAGCTTGAGACCGTCGGCGGACAATTAGGAATTCCCGTTTTCCAGATGGGGCAGGGCAATCCTGTGGATATTGCCAAGGCCGCCATCGAACACGCCAAGCGCCACGGGAATGACCTTGTACTTCTCGACACCGCGGGCCGCCTGCACATCGACGAGGAGCTCATGGACGAGCTTAAAAACATACGCACAGCGGTCGAACCCGCCGAAATAATGCTGGTCGTGGACGCGATGACAGGCCAGGACGCCGTCAATGCGGCTGCGGCATTTGACGAGGCGCTCGTAATAACCGGCGTCATGCTCACCAAGCTGGACGGAGACGCCAGAGGCGGCGCGGCACTCTCGGTGCGGGCTGTTACAGGCAAGCCCATTAAATATATCGGCACGGGAGAGAAGCTCGACAATATAGAGCCCTTCCACCCGGACCGTATGGCCTCGCGTATACTCGGCATGGGTGACGTTCTTACCCTTATTGAGAAAGCAGAGCAGAGCTTTGACGAGAAAAAGGCCATCAAGATGGCCGAACGGCTGAAAAAGAATCAGTTTACCTTCGAAGATTACCTTGAGCAGCTCCAGTCGCTCAAGAATATGGGAGACATAAAGGACATCGCCGCGATGCTCCCGGGTATGGATTCAAAGGCGCTTAAGGGTGTCAAGGTCGACGAGAAGGCAATTTCCCGAACCGAGGCGATAATCAGTTCCATGACCCCCAAAGAGCGCGAGAACCCACAGCTGCTTAACGGCAGCCGCAAGAAGCGTATAGCGGCTGGTAGCGGGACCACCGTTGTGGACGTAAACCGCCTTGTTAAGCAGTTTGAGCTGACGCGCGACATGGCAAAGCAGATGACCGGCGGCAAAAAGGGAAAACGCATGGCGATGCCCGGCGGTATGCCGTTCAATTTCTGATACGATTGCACCGCCGTTATAGGCGTTTGCATACAACTTAGAACCATTGGAGGTGAATATATATGGTCAAAATCAGACTTCGCAGAATGGGTGCGAAGAAGAATCCTTTCTACAGGATTATCGTTGCAGATTCCCATTCTCCGCGCGACGGCAAGTTCATCGAGGAGATTGGCACATATGATCCGCTTACCACTCCCGTAGCGGTAAAGGTCGATGCTGAACGCGCCAAGTATTGGATCGGTGCCGGCGCACAGCCCACAGAGACCGTAAGAGCTCTGCTCAAAAAAGCAGAGGTTCTTTAAGGAGATTCGCGAACATGAAAGAGCTTTTAACCTACATCGCGCAGAACCTCGTTGATAATCCCGAACAGGTCAGTATCACCGAGAGGGAAGCCGACGAGGAAACTGTATTCGAAGTTCGGGTTGCGGACGGAGATATGGGCAAGATAATCGGCCGTCAGGGACGCATCGTCAAGGAGATTCGCGTCCTTATGCGTGCTGTTGCCCAGAGACAGGGAAAAAAGGTGTCCGTAGAGATCATGGACTGACAAGCTAAGGGGGACAACAGTCCCCCTTAGAAGTTTATTCGTAG
>JAAYCC010000203.1 GCA_012729875.1 Clostridiales bacterium
GTTTAGGGGAAAATAGATATATGAAAATTCGTTGTCCACTCTCGCATCAGCCTCTCAAACATGCCCTCCGAATCTGCCGTTTTGCTTGCCCTTTTCGTCGCTTAAGCCCCATCTTAGCTGCTTACAATATTGGCTCCATAATTATACGTCGGTACTATTTCACGAATAACGGGGCGGATATCCCGGCTCTCATCATCTGCCACAGTTTTCAGATACCCAAGCTGATCTCTGAATTTTGCCTCATCCATATCGATTGGTTTGCCGATAAAAATTTTATTGTTCTTTGTTTCGGCGAGTCCCTCCTCGCTCATTAGAAGTTCCTCATATATTTTCTCTCCCGGTCTGAGGCCGATAAACTCTATATTAATGTCCTTATACGGAACGTGTCCGGAAAGCCTTATCATATTCTCCGCCAGACTGAGCACTTTGACCGGATCGCCCATATCCAGTATAAAAATTTCGCCGCCTCGCGCGTATGTCCCCGCCTGAAGCACCAGTGAAACAGCCTCGGGAATCGTCATAAAGTACCTTATCATATCGGGATGCGTTACCTTTACGGGACCGCCGTTTTCAATCTGCTTCTTAAAAACAGGTATAACGCTCCCGTTGCTGCCCAGCACATTTCCAAAGCGAACAGCCACGAATTCAGTGTTTGAGACATTGTCGTAATATTGGACAATCATCTCACAGATCCTCTTTGTCGCCCCCATAATATTCGTTGGATTTACCGCCTTATCCGTCGATATCAGTACAAAACGGGAAACGCCGTACTTATCCGCCGCGCAGACAGTATTCAGTGTCCCGAAAACATTGTTCTTCACCGCTTCGTTCGGGCTGCTCTCCATAAGAGGCACATGTTTGTGCGCCGCAGCATGGTATACGATATCGGGCCTGTACGCAGAAATAATACTGTCAACCCTGCCCGCATCGCATACAGAGCCGATCAGCGTCACCATGTCAAGCTGCGGAAAAGCTTCCTTTAGCTCATCCTGAAGAAAATATACGTTATTCTCATATATATCGAAGGCTATAAGCTTTTTTGGCCCGTATTCCGCCAGCTGCCGGCAGAGCTCGCTGCCTATAGAGCCGCCCGCACCCGTGACCAATACTATTTTCCCGCAAATAAAATCGGAGACATCTACAAGGTCAAGCCTTATCTGCGGACGCTCCAGAAGGTCGCCAATGTCGATCTTTCTAAGCTGCGATATCTTGACCTGTTCGTTTATAATCTGATAGTAGCTCGGGAGAGTTTTTATCACACATGAGGTTTCCAGACAAATGCCGAAAAACTGATGCCGGGTCTCGCTGCCGGCTGATGGGATTGCAAATATTATTTCATCGACGTGATACTTCTTTGCCGCCGGTACAATCCTCTCCCTTCCTCCCACGACCTTCGCGCAGCCGATGAATTTATTTGCCTTGTTTGCATCGTCGTCTATAAGGCATACGACTCTGAAATCAGAAAAGCGCCTATCCTTTTCAATTTCACGTATGATCGCATTTCCGCCGTGCCCCGCCCCGATTATCATAATATTCTTTCTTGTACCGGTCACGAAGCTGTTCATGCCTATCTGGCGAAACGCCCTTGTGATGCGATAAAAAAAGCGGGTTGCAAGCGCAAAGGCAGTGAGAAAAAACCAGACAAGCAGATAACAGCTTTTCGGGACGCCAAGGGAGGAGATGCTCCCGATAATCACAAGGGACTGGAACGAACAAAACGTCGCGGCCACTAAGCGCATAGCCTCGATCATACTCGCATACTCCCACAACCCGTTATACATGCGGAAAACAGCGAAAAGAAGAAAATTTAGGGGAAGCCAGTATATTATAGCTCTTGCAATTTTTTCACCGTCGCCGATCAGAAAGGCCGGATAATCGACCGCGAGGCTGGCAAAGCCGCTGAGATAGACGGCCAGAATCGCACACAGCAGGTCAATTACAAAAAATACAATTACCTTTACCCGTCTGTTTACAGAAGGATCATGCATCATACCACTTCACTTATATTCTGAATTTTCGTCTTATGAAGCATGCCGTATGACCGCTTTCTATCGGGCAAACTGGGAAACGAATTTGCAATCGTGTCGGATAAACTTATATGGACAGGCAAGCGGCCGCTCAGTGCGCGTCAATCGTCCCTTTGTTCGAGAATTTCACGGCCGAACCGCTCTATTATATCGAGGCAGGCGCCGCCCGCTCTTTTTTTGATCACTTTAAAAGCTCTGTCTAGATTGGGCCGGCGGCCATCCATATTGTGGCAGTCGGAGCCCAGCAGCACAGTTTTTCTCTCTCTGATGAGCTTCAGCATTTTTTCTCTCTGCATATTGCCAATCAGGCTTTCCGCGTTGATTTGAGCGACTGCGCCGAGATCCAGCAATTCCCTAATCATTTTTTCATTTTGCCGATATACGAAGTATCTTTCAATATGTGCGATTACCGGTGTTATCCCCTGACTGAGCATAAGGCTCAGTATCTCCCTGCCTGTCAGCGACGACCATCTGTAATACGGCATCTCCACAAGCAGGTACTTTGTATTGCCGACACATAGCCGTGAGAGCTTGTCATCGCCGCCCATCCCCGAATAAAAAGCCACCTCGGCGCCCGCGACGATTCCCGGAATACCGCCGCTGCTTTCATGTTCCTGCGTGAGAGATTCCAACCTTTCGTTCCGCCTGTTTATAAAATCCTCAATGCTCTCAAAACCTGCAATATAGTGTGAGGTAGATACAATTGTATCTATACCCATATTATATGACAGCTTAAGCATCTGAAGTGACTCCTCTATACTCTTGCTCCCGTCATCCATATTTGGAAGAAAGTGGGAATGAAAGTCGATCATATTAATTCCCCGGCGTCGTAACGCCCTCTTCAAGCATCTATTAGTCAGCGCCCGGCAAAACTCAAAGCGCCGTCTGGAACTCAGCGGTATTTGCCAAACATTTTATATCGGGTGGTCAGCAGTTTTCTGCTTTTTACGCAGGTAAGAAGTATTCCGATTATATTAGCTCTGGCAAGCTCAAGTCTCTTTAGCGCCTCCGCAATGCTGTCACGTCTGGAAACTGACGACCGCACAACAAGCAGCAGCCCAGACACATATTTTGATACTATTACGGCATCCGCCACAACATTTACAGGCGGCAGGTCAATGAAAATGAATTCATATTTTTGAGATAGCTCGCGGAGGGTCTTTTCCATATTCTCCGAGCCGAGCAGCTCTGACGGGTTCGGCGGTATGTCTCCGGACAAAAGAATATCGACACCGGGATATTTCGTCTTCTGGACCGCCTCTCCAACATTGTTCATTCCGACAAGTACGTTGCTTACACCCGGTGCTGCTTTCAGTCCGACAAGTCTCGCCTGACTCGGAATCCGCAGATCGCAGTCGATAAGCAGAACTCTCGCCCCCGTCTGCGCGAACGTGATTGCAAGGTTCAGGCAGTTGACACTCTTGCCCTCAAAAGGCTGTGCGCTTGTAATCCCGATAATTTTGCACCCCTCGGTGGGAAACGAGAGCAGTATATTCGTCCTGAGTGTTTTATACTCCTCTTTTATGGAGAAGGCAGTATTTTTGTCGATAATGAAACTCCTGTCGTGTAATTCAGACAGCTTTACATACTGTTTTTTTAGCGAATTTTTTTCCTTTCTGCTCATTTCTTATAATTCCTCCCGCCGTACGAGTATGAATAGTTGCCTCTACCCTGATAGACCTGGTTAAAGTCCGGCAGTACTCCCAAAATCGACAGCGTACAGAACTCTCTGATATCTTCCTCACTGTATATCGTAGTGTCGGACACAAATATAAAAAAGAGAAGGGCGCCGGAAATAGCTATGCCGATAAGAACAGCCGCAGCAACATCTCCCGGTATATTGGGGGATACAGGTTCTGAGGGTGTCTTTGCTCTGTCTATTATTTTTACCGAGCTTCCTTCAATAATCTCCGATATTTTATCGGGAGCAATATCTGCTATCGAATTGGCAATATTTGCGCATTCTTCAGGCATAGGGCCTGTGAAAGACACTTCAAACACATCCGTGTTGTTGATCGGTTTCGCGTCTAACATTTTTACAATTTGTTTGTCTGTGTATCCGTATTTTCCTCTCTCTACAAGCTCTTCGACAACAGAATCGGATTCTATTATTGATATATAAGTGTCGGCCAGCAGCTTCGAGGCCGGTACTTCACTACAGGCATATAGACGGATCGTCGCCCTATACATCGGCGTAATAGCGTACGATGTGATTAATAGGGCAGCAATTCCGAAAATCAGAGCTGCCAATGCTATGACCCAGAGCTTTTTCAATATAAAAATCACCAGAGATTTAAAATTAATCGTTTTGTATTTATCCATGCCCACTCCTCCATTCAAAAGCGTGATAATAAATTCTGTTGTTACAGGGCGCTTTTGACGCTGTCGGCGACTTCTTCTATATCGGATTCGCTCATGTACGGGTGTATCGGCAGAGAGAGCACGGTCCGGCATAGGCACTCTGTAACGGGATACTTTTCCTGATGGCTCAGCCCGATAAATGCCCTCTGCATGTGCAGGCCCTTTGGATAGTAAATCATAGTAGGTATACCTCTGTCCGCAAGCCTAATTCGCATTTTATTGCGCTGCTCCTCATCTTTGAGCCGAATCGTATACTGCGCCCAGCTTGAGCAGCGCCCCTCGCCTACGACCGGCGTGTTGACGGCGTCTTTCAGCTTTTCCGTGTACATGGCCGCAACGGTATTGATATTTTTAAGCTCAAATTTTTCAAACGCGTCAAGCTTGACGAGCAGTATGGCCGCCTGTAGCGTATCAAGGCGAGAGTTTAGTCCGACGCGCTCGTTATCATATTTATCGGCTCCCCTGCCGTGGATCGCATAGGAGCGGATAAGCGCCGCCGCCGTCTCGTCATTCGTAAATACGGCGCCGCCGTCGCCGTAGCAGCCGAGAGGCTTTGAAGGGAAAAACGAGGTTGCGGCTATATCCCCGAATGAGCAGGAACGTCTGGCGCCGACCCTTCCGCCAAAGCTCTGAGCGGCATCCTCTATGACAATAAGCCCGTATCTTTCCGCCATTTCTTCAATTGCTTCGTAGTCTGCGCACTGCCCGAAAAGATCCACGGCAATTATCGCGCTCGGACGCAGTTTTCCCTCCCTTTCAGTCCGCCGTATAGCCAGTTCAAGCTTGTTTACGTCGATGTTGAAAGTCTCCTCTCGAACGTCGACAAAGACCGGCGTCGCCTCAAGCGCAGCGGGCATCTCCGCTGTGGCAAAAAAGGTGAAGTCCGGTACGAAAACGGCGTCTCCGCCTCCTATGCCGTGTGCCATGAGCGCAAGCCTTATCGCATCTGTTCCGCTTGCACAGCTTATGCAGTATTTCGTCCCGGCGTACTCCGCTAGCCTTGACTCCAGTTCTCTCACCTGAGGTCCGGAAATGAAGCTGCATTCGTCCAAAGCTCTGGATATCGCCGCATCCATTTGGGGCTTAAGCACCGTATACTGTTTTTTCAAATCCCTAAACTGCATTCATTGCCCCTCGACTCGATCAGCCCCGGCCCGTTCTCCCTATACTCCCGCCCACACTTTTTACAGCAGAGGTCCCTTTCAAGTACAGCGCCGCAGCGGCATACCCAGCCAATGCGCACTGCCGGAACGCCGGCCACAAGCGCAAAGTCGCCCACGTTCTTCGTGACAACCGCCCCTGCTGCCACCATTGCCCATCTCCCTATCGTATGCCCGCAGACTACGGTCGCGTTAGCTCCAATCGTCGCCCCGGTCTTTACAAGAGTGGTTTCGTATCCCGATCTGTCCTTTGGATACCGTGCCCGCGGGGTGAGGTCGTTCGTAAAAACGCAGGACGGCCCGCAGAAAACATAATCGTTAAGTACAACGCCCTCGTACAGCGACACATTGTTTTGGATCTTACAGCCGTTTCCGATGACGACATTGTTGCCGATATTTACGTTCTGCCCTAAAGTACAGTCCTCCCCTATGCGCGCCCCGCTCTGCAGATGACAAAAATGCCATATTTTCGTGCCCTTTCCGATTTGCACATTATCGTCAATGAAGCTGCTCTCGTGAATAAAATAGTCCCTCATGCTTTTACCCCGCCTATATCCAATATTTCAGAATACGCCCTCCATATCAGCACATGCAAAGCCGTCGAGAGGAAGTTTTACCGGCCCGCCCTCCTTCTGGCTCTTATATATGGCCAGCACCAGCTCCAGTGCGCTTTTGCCCGCCTGTGCGCCTACATACGGCTCACGGCCGTTTTTTATTGCGTCTATCATATCCGCATAAAGGCTTATATGCCCGTTTCCATAGACGTCTTTTGTCTCCTCAATAAAACCGGAGCACCCGACGTCAGATATCGTCTCATCCGCAAAGTCCCAGACCTCGACCCTGTTGCACGACTTACCGCCCAGCCTTACTGTTCCTCTCTCCCCGAAAATGCACAGTGTCTCCTCAAGGTTTCCGGGGTAGACATTGGTCGTCCCCTCTATCGTCCCGACTGCGCCATTTTTGAACATGACTACTGCGGCTCCGACGTCCTCAGCCTCAAGGTAGCCGTGGAGCCGCCGCCGCGTCTGACCATAGACCTCAAGAACCTCTCCGCCCATCATCCAGCGCAGAAGGTCGATACCGTGTATGCACTGGTTCATGAGACAGCCGCCGTCCTGCGACCATTTTCCCCGCCACGGCGCCTGATCATAGTAATCCTTGTCGCGGCTCCACCTTATGTTTATGGCTCCGTGCGAAAGAGTGCCGAACCTTTCGTCCTCAACTGCCCGCCTCAGCTTACGCACAGCGGCGTTGAAGCGGTTCTGGTGGCAGACGCAGACCTTTAGTCCCTTTTCCTCGGACTTTGAAATTATCCGGTCCGCGTCCGCCATACTCATGGCCATCGGCTTTTCGATTATCACGTTCGCGCCCGCCTCGAGACATAAAAGCGCGATTTCGGCGTGAAGCCCGCTCTCTGTGGCGACGGCGGCAAGCTGCGGCTTTTCCCTCTCCAGCATCGTTTCAAAGTCGGTATAACGACCGACGGAGCTGCTCTCCCCAAGTCCGCATCGAGCAAGCAGCGATTCCATACGCTCCGGCAGAATATCGCATACAGCTGCTGTTTCAAGCTTGTTTTGAGCCGCCGCCCTGATATGATTTGCTGCTATTCTTCCGCACCCTATCAGCGCATACCTCATAAAGTCTCCTTATAGCAGTTCGATATTGTCCCGGACTTTCACGTCTTTCATAGCGTTTTTTGTGTCGAATACCATTGCCGCGTGCCTCTGTACAAAGTCGTAGTCCAGCTCTGTGTGCGCCGCCGTTACAATAACCAGATCGGCTGCCCCGAGCGCCTCGGCCGTCAGTCCGGGCAAAGACTCCCTCATTTCCCCGCGCTCCGGATACTCTTTCACGCGCGGATCATAGTAATCGACCTTCGCACCCGCCCTTTCAAGATACTCGATGACGCGGATAGCCGGGCTCTCCCTGTAATCGTCCGTATCCTGTTTGTATGCAACGCCGAGTATCAGTATCTTTGATCCGTTGAGCGCCTTCCTGCTGCGGTTCAATATTTGTCCCGCGCGCTCAGCGCAGTATTCCGGCATCCTGTCGTTCACCATCATGGAGCTCTCTATCATACTTGTGTGAAAGCCGTATTCACGCGCTTTCCAGCTCAGGTAATACGGGTCGAGAGGGATGCAGTGACCGCCTATGCCGGGTCCGGGATAGAAAGCCTGAAAACCGTAGGGCTTGGATCTTGCGGCCTCAATTACCTCCCAGAAGTTTATTTTCATTTTATTGCAGAGCTGAACAAGCTCGTTTACAAGCCCGATGTTCACATTTCTGTATGTATTTTCAAGTATTTTTTCCATTTCGGCCACCGCCGGCGACGATACCGTCACCACTTCGCCGTCGAGCACCGCGCTATATACTGCCGAGATCACTTCGGCGGCGTCGTCTCCAACGGCGCCGACGATCTTCGGCGTATTCTTCGTCTTGTATATGAGATTCCCCGGGTCGACCCTCTCAGGAGAAAAGCCCAGATAAAAATCCCTGCCGCATTCAAGCCCCGAACCGCTTTCAAGAATGGGTCTTAGAAGCTCCTCCGTCGTTCCGGGATAAGTGGTTGACTCAAGAACAATCATGGTTCCTTTTTTAAAATTTTTTGCAATCTCCTCAAAGGAGGATCGCACATAACTGATATCCGGCTGCTGATGACTGTCCAGAGGAGTCGGAACACAGACAGCGATAAAATCCACGTCTCTGATAAAACCGAAATCGTCCGTGGCGCTGAGCATACCTGTTTTTGTCAGCATCTCAAGATCGCCGTCCGTCACATCCCCGATATAGTTTTGACCCGCGTTTACCATATCGACCTTTTTCCTCTGTATATCAAAGCCTATGGTCTTAAAGCCCGCCTTTGCCTTTTCGACCGCAAGAGGGAGCCCGACATATCCAAGCCCTACAACGCCGCAGACGATTTGACGCGCGGCAATTCTCCGCAATAATTCATTTTTCATAAGCTCCTCAGTCCCTGTCTGAATATATGCCCTACGATAAACGCTTGAGTACCGAACCGCCCGTGTGCCGGCAATAATAAGGATCGGGACGGCTACCCGTACATGGTCTCAAAATATCTTCTGTATTCACCGCTCACAATCCTTTTCACCCACCCCATATTGTCGAGATACCAGCTTATACACTCCTCCAGCCCCTGCTCGAACGAATGATTGCGGCTCCAGCCGAGCTGTGTCTCGATTTTCGTGCTGTCGGTAGCATAGCGTCTGTCGTGTCCGGGGCGGTCCTCCACATAGTTTATAAGCTCCTCGGACTTCCCGAGAGTATGTATTATTTGCTTTACGATATCTATGTTAGCCTTTTCATTGTCTCCGCCTATATTGTAGATATCGCCGTCCTTCCCAGAGTGCAGAATCATATCGACGGCTCTGCAGTGATCGTTTACGTGCAGCCAGTCGCGTATTTGCAGCCCATCGCCGTAAACGGGAAGAGGTCTGTCGTATATGCAGTTAATTATTATGAGCGGAATAAGCTTTTCGGGGAACTGATAAGGTCCGTAGTTGTTTGAGGACCTCGATATGGTCACGGGCAGCCCGTATGTCCTGCGATATGCCATAGCCACCATGTCCGCTCCCGCTTTTGAAGCGGAATAAGGGCTGCTCGGCCTGAGCGGAGACTCCTCCGTAAACTTCTCCCCGTCATCGGCGGAACCATAGACCTCATCCGTTGAAATCTGGTGGAAACGCACGCCATCCCTGTAGCTTCTGTCATATTTATTGCCGGGGTGGAGCCTCCATTGACGCTTCGCCGCGTCGAGAAGCACCTGGGTGCCGAGGATGTTCGTCGTGAGAAAGACATCGGGCTCTTTTATCGACCGGTCCACATGGCTCTCAGCTGCAAAGTTGACGACATAGTCTATAGTGTAGAACGCAAATATCTGTTCTATCATATTTCTGTTTCTTATATCGGCCCTGAAGAATCTGTAGTTCGGATTATCTTCTATGCTTTTCAGGTTTTCAGGATTTCCCGCATATGTGAGCGCGTCAATGCCTATGATCATGTAATCGGGATGCTTATCCAGCATATACCGTATAAAATTGCTCCCGATAAAACCACAGCCTCCGGTGACAAGCAACGTCTTCATATATTCATTCGCCTCCCGAGAGTGCCAGCAGATACTGGCCGTAGTCCGTCATCTTCAGCTTCTCTCCTATTTCCGATAGGCGTTCCGTCGTAATATAACCGCGCCGCCACGCGATTTCCTCTATGCAGGATATGTAAAGGCCCTGTCTTGACTGTACCGCCTCCACATATTCGGCAGCCTTGAGCATTCCCTCCGGCGTTCCGGTGTCGAGCCATGCCGTTCCGCGCCCGAGAGGCTCGACATATAGCTCTCCCATCGAAAGATACGCCTGATTGACCGAGGTTATTTCGAGTTCGCCCCGCGCCGAGGGCTTTACGTCCTTCGCGATCTCAGGCGCTCGGCCGTCGTAAAAATACAGTCCCGGCACCGCATAATTTGATTTTGGGTTTTGCGGCTTTTCTTCTATCGAGACAGCTCTTAGCTCCTTATCTATTTCAACAACGCCGAAGTCACGTGCGTCCCTGACAGGGTAAGCAAAAATCGTGGCGCCCGTCTCACGGGCGGCAGCCCGGCTCAGGACCCCGGAGAAATTCTGACCGTAGAACACATTGTCTCCCAAAATCAAACACACATTTTCCCCGCCAATAAACTTTTCTCCGATAATGAGAGCATCGGCAAGACCCCTCGGCGTTTCCTGAACTCCGTATTCTATGGATATTCCGATCTCGTTTCCGTCTCCCAGAAGAGTTTTATATACGGGAATGTCCGTCTGCGTCGAAATCAGAAGAATATTACGGATACCGGCGAGCATAAGCACCGACAGCGGATAGTATACAAGCGGTTTATCATATACCGGAAGAAGCTGTTTTGACACTGCCTTGGTCATTGGATACAGGCGCGTGCCTCTGCCCCCGGCCAGAATAATACCCTTCATAAGGTCACCGTCCCTTTTATTCCAAATCTGTTATTACGGGGGCGTCCCACATTTTTTCTCCGAAATCCAGGAATAGGGCCTTTGCAATACCGTTGCGCACACTGCTGAAGCGGATCGCCGTCTTACGTTTTTTCCTGTCTTTCTCCGAATTCCTCCTTGAGCATCCTGTACCACAGAAGGTCGAGCAGCTCCCCGTTCTTGTTAAAGTGCTTT
The DNA here is from genome assembly GCA_012729875.1 of Clostridiales bacterium. Lineage (GTDB taxonomy): Bacteria > Bacillota > Clostridia > Oscillospirales > Oscillospiraceae > UBA2658. The sequence goes on from JAAYCC010000203.1 coordinate 10,738, forward strand.
ACAAAAACACCCTCTGGGAAAAATCCGTATTTTTCGTAGAACCGTATCGCTCTTTTATTATTCTCAGCCACGTTGAGATAGACTTTCTCCAAACCTATCTCATAAAAAGCAATTTTCAGTATTTCGGATGTGGCGAATGCTGCATACCCTCTGCCGATGGCATCACTGCAAAGAGCTATCGCATATTCGGCATTTAAATTATCGAAATCAATGTTTTTTAGGCTGACTGTGCCCATATATACGCCGTTATCGTCCGCTACGGCATAATGTCTTGAGAGCCCGAACTCCTGTGCTTCTTCAATAAAGCTCTCGACGTCCTTCTCATCGACACTGTCAGGGTCCCATCTGAACCATGCGGAGACATCTGCGCTTCGCATCCATTCAAGCATTCTCTCTTTGTCCGACATATTAAGATTGCGCAAAAGCATACCCGACCGCCGCCCTTTCTTCCGAAGGATTCTTCCCAGCAACATTGCAAGCTCTTTTTTATATAGCAGCAGAGTCATAAGCGAAAACAGCGGCGCAAGCACAAGACAGCAGCAAGTGTTAAAGAAAAAAAGTGCTGCCGCCTGAACAGCCGCCGCGGCGCTCAGAAGATAAAATCTGTTGCCTACCTTCAACCATCCCTTTTTTGTGGTAATTATCAGCATCGTAAAAAGCGAAACAAAATATCCGACTAAAGTCGCAAGCGCTGCGCCCTTTATTCCGAATACCCGGATTAAAAAATAGTTCAGAACAAGGTTGGCGGCGCAGCCACCCGCGAGGGAAAACGTCATATATTGAGTTTTCTTATAGACTAGGAACTGGTTTGCTCCCGCCTGAAACAGCATCAACAGCAGCGGTGAGAGAAAAAGGTACGGAAAGACAGATACTCCGCTTACATAGTCTCCGCTGAAATACAGGCCGAAAAACCAGTCGTCAAAAATCGTTGCTGTGAAGAACACCAGAAAGGACAGCCCGCCAAGATATTCCACAACCTTTGAGTTGAGCTCCACCTGATCTGGATCCCTCATAGTGGAGAAAGCGAAATACTGCCAGCCTCCCGCAAAGGCGTATGATATTACGTGGCTTATCCCTGCGAGCTTGGCCCCGGCAGAGTATATTCCAACTGCCCTAAGCCCCAGCATCTGAGTGATCATTATCTTATCCATAGAATCGAA
>JAAYCC010000204.1 GCA_012729875.1 Clostridiales bacterium
GTCTCCTGCAGACCGATGTCTATAGTGGACGTCACATTGTCTCCCGGCTTGGGTTCCTCCAGATAGGTTGTGTTTATCACCGTACCCTCTTTGGTGCTTGTAACAACAGCCCTTCCGTCCTGACCGTGGAGATATTTCTCAAATGCGTACTCAATGCCTTCCTTGCCCACCACTGCATTCAGCGGATAGTCGTAGTTTTTGTACTCCTTGTACTCTTCCTCGGTCATTTGACGGACAAAGCCCAGAACATGAGCTGCATATTTTGTGGCATACTCACGGACATAGGCGCTCTGGACAGTAAAACCCGGGACATTTTTCTCCAGAAGCTTGGTTATGAGGTCCATGCTGACATCCTCGGCGAAGATGTAGTCCGAAGTATTGATAATGTAACGGATCTTTATCTCATAGCGTATGCCCGCAATTGTTCGCATCTCTTTCGCGGTGTAATTGTTGTCTATCATGAAGGCTTCTCTAAAGAAGGCCATCAGCTCGACAGCCGTAGTAGACTGGGGCAGCTCGTTAGCCTCAAGGTAGGCGTTCAGACGCGTTTTCTGGAGCGCGGTCATATCGTCCACATACTCAAAAGGCGGCTCGTCAGTTATCGGAAGGGTGTCTGTATATGTGCCGCCGGAGTCCAGTACAGCCTGAGTCAGTTCAAGAATAATTGCGTTGGGGTCATCCTGCCTGAACAACTCCTGGTTGTTGAAAACAAGGTTGTTGCAGGTCTTGTTGGACACGAGAAGTCTGCCGTAGCGGTCGAGGATATTTCCGCGTGCGGCGGCAACTGTAACGGTGTTTTTAGTGGTATTCTGCGATTCCTCATAATACTCCGCGCCCTCAATAATCTGAAGGCGATATAGCGTAACAGCTATGATGGACGTCATCAGGATCAAAAAAGCTATAAGTATTGTCAGCCGAAGCGGCTTAATGAGTTTATCCATAGGAAGTCCTTTCGCAAGGGGTTTAATCGGACGGTACTACTTGCTCAGATCCAGGCGGGAAACAGTGCGGCAGGGATAATATACAGCAAAGATGAATGGCAGCGACCACAGGGTCTGAAACGCGCCGGTAAGAACGGCGAATATAACATCGGTTTCCGCAAATACGATAAATCGAAACATCTGGCATATCGCGGTGAGAAGGAGAGCACACGTACAGACGCAGAAAAACGGCATCAGGCGTCGGCTCATTACGAACATGGTGAGCGCACCGGAAAAAAAGCCGATTATCGGGAACAGAACGGTCATCATAACGCCCGGCTCATTCAACGTCATGTCGCATACAAGACCTATGACAAGACCGTATACGCCTCCCCAGACTCCGCCCTCGAAAAAGCCCACGGCGACCACGACTATGGGTATGATCATCGGGCTGGCATTCAGGATGACTATCTGGGAGAGCGCAAGATTCTGTATCAAAAGCACCAGAAGGACGATTCCCGCATATATGAAACCCCTGCGGAGCTTTGCCAGATTGATAAGTTCAAGAAGCATTATTCTGCCTTTCTACTCGACTACGGTAAAATCCTTAACGACGAATACCTGCGTCAAAGAGTCGGGGTCCGCGGCCGGAGCTACAGCGGCATCTTCAGCCTGACCACCGGCGTCGTTATAGACGGCGGTGACTGTCCCTATGACAAGACCTCTGGGGAAAGAGCCCCCCTTGCCAGAAGTCAGCAGAGTATCGCCCTCAAAGACCTGCGCTCCTGCTGTCAGATATGTCAGCTTGACAAGCCCCTGCTTCATAAGGGCATAGTCGCCAATGACCATGGCGGCGCTTCCGGTGTCGCCCACAAGCGCGCCTATGTTGATGTCCGTGTCTATGACGGAGCGTATCGTCGCCCAGCCGTTGCCCACCTCGGATATCTGCCCGACTACATTATAGGAGGAGTCTATAACACAGTCTCCAACCTCTATGCCGCTCTCGCTACCCTTGCCTATGGTCAGCGTCGAGTTCCAGTTGGACGTGCCGCGGCCTATGATTTTAGCGGACTCGAAAACAAAATCGCTGTACTTGTCGCGCAGTCCGAAAAGCCGGCGAAAGTTTTCGTTCTCCGCCTCAACCTCTTTTGCCTCCCGAAGCTTGTTTTCAAGCTCAGTGACACGCTGCTTCAGCTCCTCGTTTTCCTCAGCAAGCCGGTCATAACGGAACATATAGCCATAGATATTTTCAAGCCAGCCTATGA
>JAAYCC010000205.1 GCA_012729875.1 Clostridiales bacterium
AGTTCCTTTTTTGCCTTTTCAACGTCATCACGCTGCTCTGTAAGGAAATTATACCGCTCGCTGACGCGCTCATACTCGTCTATGGCGCCGAGATTGGGGGTTCCGAGTGAGCTTATATCACGTTTGAGTGAGGAAATGCGCTTCTGCGACGCAGCAAAATCCTCAAGCGTACGGCGCAGCTGGTTTGCCGCCGTGCGGGATAGCTCGTAATTGTCCCAGAGCTTGTCGATTATCTGCTTTTCCTCCATCTCGACGGAGATTTTTTTCTGCTCGATAGAGGCACAGAGGCGCTCTATGTCCAGAAGCTCGCGGTTCTTGTCCTGAGCTTCCTTTTCACTGCGTGTGCGCTTGCCCTCAATCTCCAGGCGCCGGCTGTTCAATTCGAAAAGCTTTGAGCGTATTCCGTCGGAGGCCTTTCGGGTCTCCTCAAGACTTTCACCCAGCTCCGCCGCTCTTATGCTGAGCCGCTCTTTCTCGGCTGAGAGCTCCTCAATGGCCTTGCAGCGTGCGTCTCCGTCGCTGAGAAGGTCGGAATACAGCTCTTTCAGCTGCTCGATAGCGTTTTCCGTCGTGTCGCTCTCAGAGATGAGGGACGAGCGCTTTTCCGCGATTGTAGAGAGCTTCAGAGACAATTCCCTTCCCATGTTCTCCTGCTCCTCACTGTCGGCGGCAAGGACCTGGAGCTCTCTGTCGGCCGCGTCTATCTGTAACTTAAGACGCTCAATGTCGCTCTGAGCGGACTCTGCACGCTTTTCATTCTCCTCACGGCGCTGCTCTTCGGTTTTTTCGGCAGCGGTGAGCGCTTCAAGGACCTTTTCAGCTTCCCTGAGCATAATCTCCGTGCCGGAAATGCCGTTTTCACACTTTCGAAGGCTCTCAGTTTTCTCTGCAAGCTCAAATTCGGCCGTCTGCAGCTCAAATTTGGCGGAGGCCAGTTCGCGGTCCGCCTCGGCGAGCTTTTCCGCGCAGTCGGCCCCGCGGGATTCAAGGTCTTTAAGCTTTGCGCCCAGCGCTTTAATCTCGTTGGCACGGGAAAGTATACCCGTATTCTTTGCCGCACTGCCGCCGCTCATAGAGCCGCCGGGGTTAATGAGCTGACCGTCCAGCGTGACTATCCGCAGCTGGTGGTCAAATTTTCTGGACATGGCCACGGCGTCGGCTAAGGTCTCTGCAACAATGGTCCTGCTCAGCAGATTGGAGAAGATGTTTTCAAACTTCGTGTCAAAGCTTGCGAGTTCAAACGCAGTGCCCAGATATCCCCGCTCGCCCTCCGGACGGCGTTTCAGCTCGCCGCCCCTGATAGTGGCTATGGGCAGGAATGTAGCCCTGCCGGCATCCTGCCGCTTGAGCAGTTCGATAGCGGCTCTGCCCTGCTCCTGCGTGTCTACGACGATGCTCTGCATAGAGCCGCCCAGAGCGGTCTCTATAGCAAGAGAGAAACGGTCTTCGGCTTTGACAAGGTTGGCAACGGGGCCGTATACGCCCTTTAAAATACCTCGGCCACCCTCGCGCATGACGGTCTTGACCGCACGGGAATAGCCCTCGTAATCCCTCTGCATATCGGAGAGCATATTGAAGCGCGATTTGACAGAGCTGAGTTCTATAGTGAGGGCGGTCCTTTCCTCCTCAAGCTTTTTTAATCTGCTCTCACGCCCGTCGACACGTATTTTGTAGCCTGATATGACGTTTCGCAGCTCGTCGGCCTGCGTTTTTGCCTCTGAGAACGCTTTTCTCTCGTCTTTAAGCTGTGCGGAAAGCTCCGCGCCTCTGCGCTTTGCCTCCAATGTCTCTGTATTGCGTCTGTCGCCGTCCCTGCTGCGCTCGGCCTCGGCGTCACTCAGCATTGAAAGAACAGTGTTGCAATGGGCAAGCTCCGACTGCATCTCGCTCTTGCGGGTTAAAAGCTCTGCGGCTTTGCGCCTGTTCTCGTCGCCTCCCGCGGCGTTTGCCCGAAGTTTTTCGGTTATGGCGGCAAGCTGCCTGTCCAGTTCAGCAAGCTCGTTTTTAATCTCGTTAACCCGGCTTTTGCGCTGGGCGATCTGGTTCTCCAGAGCCTTTGCGCGCGTGGACTGCTCGTCTATCTCCGAAAGAAGCTGACTCTCGCGCTCCGCGTTGTGCTCGCGGGTGTTCTCAAGGACGGCAATCTCGCTCTCTGTCTCGGCGGCTCTGGCTTCGTTCTCCGAGAGGTATGTACGGGACTGCTCCGCCTCAATGTCGATTTCGTGCATCTTGTCGGTATAGCTCGCAGTGGCGGCGTATAGCTCGTCCAGCTGCGCATGGGCAAGCTGCTGCTCCGTCTGGGCTTTTTCCCAATCGGCGTTTATGGTTATGGCACGCTCCTGAAGCCTTTCAAGAGTCTCCATCCACACGGAGACCTCCAAAAGACGCAGCTCATCGCGCAAAACAAGGTATTTTTTTGCTGTCTCTGCCTGCTCCTTCAGTGGGTCTACCTGGATTTTCAGTTCATCTATCTTGTCATTTATCCTTATCAGGTTTTCCTCGGTGTGCGCAAGCTTGCGCTCACTCTCGTCCTTGCGGTAGCGGTAGCGGGAGATGCCCGCCGCCTCCTCAAATAGCTCACGCCTGTCGCCGCTCTTGGCGGAGACCACATCGGAGATTTTACCCTGTCCGATGATGGAATAACCATATCTTCCGAGACCTGTGTCCATGAGCAGCTCTGTTATATCCTTGAGCCTCACGGTTTCGCGGTTGATATAGTATTCGCTCTCGCCGCTGCGGTAGTACCGGCGTGTTATCATGACCTCGCTGCTCTCGGTATCGAAAATGCGGCCGGAGTTGTCGATGATCAGCGACACCTGTGCAAATCCCATTTTAGGGCGTCTCTCCGTTCCGCCGAAGATGACGTCCTCCATTTTGCCCCCGCGCAGCGCCTTGGTCCTCTGTTCGCCCATGACCCAGAGTATCGCATCTGAAATATTCGATTTTCCGCTGCCGTTAGGTCCTACAATTGCGGTGATGTCCTTTTCGAAGGGCAGCCGCACCTTGTCGGGAAACGATTTGAAGCCTTGTATCTCAAGTGCCTTTAGGTACATATTTCACCTCGGGTTATTGGATGGAAAGAGCGGTAAAAAGGATGTAATATACCAAAATAGTATATTACATCCGCATAGGATTTGCAAGAAATATAGGATAATATAACTCCATTGCGTCAATGTCCGGCATCTGGCTATTTCCGTCCCGAAAATGTGACAACAGACGGGATACAGAGCATTCTTGTCTCTGTATCACAGCAGAACTACAGTTCCCTTAGGGACATCTGCTTTCAAGACTCTGACTCTGCTCAGCCCATATTCGTTTTTGAGCGCTTCCACGTTTTGGCGGTGCTGTCCCGTCATAACCGAGATCTCCGACGCGTTTACGCCAAGGTCAACTTCGTCACTGTGCACTGCGCAGCTTAACAGCACCCTTGCCCGTGAGAGCATTACGCGGGAGCGGACAAGTTCGCCCAACGCAGGGTGGTAGGCTCCGCCGACCGCCGCACCGCCGGAGAGCTCCTCTGTGGGATTCAGACCGAGGCGGATTATCGGTATGCCCTCCCGTTCAAACATGGGGACAATCTCCGCACACCAGTCCACAGCCTCTTCCACGGTGTGCTCCTTGTATTCGCCCGACTTCCACATAGCCTCCATCGCGGTTTTTTCGAGTATTACCGCCGGATATATACGGACAGCGTCGGGTCTTAATGCAATGATCCTCCGTGCGGTCTCTATGGTGCGCTCCTTTGTGTCCCCGGGCAATCCCGTCATCATCTGTAAGACAAGCTCAAAGTCACATTCCCTTATCATATTTGCAGCCTGCTCCGTCTGCTCTGCCGTGTGGCCACGGCAGGAGGCTTTCAGAACCTCGCCGCACATGGACTGAGCGCCCAGTTCGATAGTTTTAACGCCGTACTCACTTAAAAGGGTGAGCCTTGTATCGTCGATAGCGTCAGGTCTCGTTGACACTCTCACCGAGCTGAGCTCTCCCAAATACAAAAACGGCAGTGCCGCGCCCAGGAGCTTTATCTGCTCATAGACGGGAATTGCCGTAAAGCTGCCGCCATAAAAGGCAAGCTGCGTTTCCGTATCCGCGGGGATTTTTGACAGCCCCTCGGCTATAGTCTCTCTGACCATTGCCTCATCGGGGGACGTGACGCTTCCGGTTATCCTGTGCTGGTCGCAAAAAACGCAGTTGTTCGGGCAGCCCAAATGCGGCACGAATATAGGTATTATGCTGCGCTTCGCGATCATTTGGAAATCTCCTCGATGCCGCTTTTTGCGGCAAACTGCTCCGCCTCTTTTTTGGTATGCCCGCTGCCCTCACCTATAGACACATCGTTTAATAGGACACGCACGGTGAAGGTTTTTTTATGGTCCGGTCCGCTCTCGGAGACCGGCTCATAAACCAGGACCTGCCCCGGCTTGCGCTGGACAAGCTCCTGCAGGGCTGTTTTATAGTCGCAGAGAGGATGCTCAGATCTGATGTCCGCTTCCGAGAGAATATAGCGGCCTATAAAGCTCTTTGCAGGCTCGAGTCCGCCGTCGAGGTACATGGCGGCTATCAGTGCCTCCACCGAGTCCGCCAGTATTGACGGGCGCTGCCTGCCGCCGGAATTCTCCTCGCCCCTGCCGAGCTTGAGGTATTTTCCCAGCTCCAGCCTAAGAGCAACAGAGTGCAGACTCTGCTCACAGACCAGTTCCGCGCGCAGACGAGTCATCTGCCCCTCCGGCATATCCGGATAAGACAGAAAAAGGTGAGCTGCAACCACCTGTCCCAGTACTGCGTCACCCAAAAACTCAAGACGCTCGTTGCTCTCATGCGACGAGCCTCGGCTCTCATTGGCGTATGAGCTGTGGCTCATCGCAGTATTCAGAAGCGCCCTGTCCTTGAATTGATAGCCGAGTTTTTTTTCAAGTTCATACATAGGGCGCTCCTCCATACTTTTCTTCGTTTGTCAATCCTGAACGTATCGGCCGACATAATCCACAAGGTCGCCTACCGTTACAATCTTCTTCAGTTCCTCATCGGAGACCTCGGGCAGTGAGAACTCCTCTTCAAGAGCCATTGTCAGCTCAACGATATCGAGTGAGTCCGCACCGAGATCGTCAACAAAAGAGGTCTCTCTCGTAACTGCTTCGGGTTCAATGATAAACTGTTCACAAATAAGTCTTTGGATTGTTTCAAATACCATAATTTCACATCTCCGTATCTTTGCTAAAAATGATAATATTCATATTATAGCTTATTGTCAATACTATTCCAGTGCAATTGTCATTAAATCTACATTTTCAATTATTTCATTGACGACATTTGCGTTAACAAAGCTTATGGCCTGGACAATTGCGTTTTTAATCGCTCTGGCATCCGAGGAGCCGTGCGCCTTAATTACGGGTTTTGATATGCCCAGCAGCGCGGTTCCGCCTGCCTCCGACGGATCTAAGAGCTTTTTTAGTTCGGCTAACTTGTTTTTTACCAAAATAGCTCCCAGCTTTGAATGTATATCCGATGTAAGCATACGCTTTAGGTTAGCCGAGATATACTTTGCGGTACCCTCTATAGACTTAAGCATAACGTTCCCGGAAAACCCGTCGGTTACGACTACATCGGCCACATCAAACATCATATCGCGCGCTTCCATGTTTCCAATGAAGTTGATATGTCCCTCACTGCTTGCCTTTCGGAGTTCGGCAAAGCAGCGCTTTTGAAACTCGGAGCCCTTGGTATCCTCAGTTCCCACGTTGAGCAGCGACACGCGGGGATTCTCACAGCCCATTATCCTTTTCGCGTAAAAGGAACCCATATAGGCAAACTGGAGCAGGTATTCCGGCGTACACTCAACGTTGGCACCGCAGTCTATGAGCATAACTCCCTTTTTACCGTTGGGCAGGACGGGCGCTAGCGCCGCCCGGCGTATACCACGTACGCGCTTGACGATCAAAGTCGCACCGGAGAGCAGTGCTCCGGTGCTGCCAGCGGAAACGCAGGCATCTCCGCCGCCGTTTTTCAGCATATTGAGCGCCACCAACATCGACGAGTCCTTTTTCGTGCGCAGAACTCCGGTGGGATCGTCATCCATCTCAACGACCTGGCTGGCATTGACCACTGTTATCCTGTCCTTGATGCCGTCCAGATTTGTATTGCTGAGGCAGCCGCGGACTTCCTCCTCTCTGCCGACAAGAATTATGTCAACCCCCAGTTCGTGCGCTGCTTCGACAGCTCCATTTACAATTTCGGCAGGGGCGTTGTCTCCTCCCATTGCGTCCACAATTATCCTCATATTTTTTCCTCCGCTGTGTATGTGTGAATAATGTCAAGCGCTCGGGCAGATATCTCCGAATTTTTGTTTCGCTTGCCTTTTATCCTTTTCTCCAATGGTTCAATTATTCCGAAATTGACGTTCATGGGCTGAAAATTTACCACGGACTCATCGGAAATATACAGGGCCAGCGCCCCGATGGCAGTCCTCCTCGGAAAATCAATGGGTACTCTCCCCAAAAGCCTTGCCCACAGTTCCAGAGCCGTCAGCATACCGGAGGCGCAGGACTCAACATAACCCTCTACGCCTGTAATCTGCCCGGAAAAGCATATTCTCGGTTCTGATTTGAGCCTATAATAGCGGTCCAGAAGTTTCGGTGAATTGAGATATGTGTTCCGGTGCATTACGCCGTAGCGCACGAATTCCGCATTTTTCAGTGCCGGTATCATTGAAAACACCCGCTTTTGCTCCGGAAACGCCAGATGCGTCTGGAAACCGACAATATTATACATCGTTCCCAG
>JAAYCC010000031.1 GCA_012729875.1 Clostridiales bacterium
GTGCTGATGTACTTCCGCGGGGTAAAAAAATCCGCGTGGGACGTATCGCTGTCCGACTCCATTGAGACGGACGGCGAGGGAGGCTCCCTGTGCCTTATGGATGTTGTATACCTTGAGGATGATATGCTTGAGAGGGTCAGCCGCGCGGAGCTTCGTCAGAAACTGGGCACGCTGGTGGAGGAAAATCTTGATGATCGGGAGCGCAGGATTATTCGACTTCGATACGGATTGGAGGGGGAGGCTGCCAAAACTCAGCGGGAGGTTGCGGAGATTTGCGGTATCAGCCGTTCGTATGTATCGAGAATTGAAAAAAAAGCGCTTGAGAAGCTGCGGGATGCCTTTGGGGAGAGGCCAGAATAATCTTGGGGCCCACGGCAACGGTATGCAACCGAAATGCCCTGCCTTTAGTGTCTGCCTCATGCAGGGGAGCCGGATTCACGCCGCATAAACCTGGGACAAGTGAACGCCTTACAAATAGAGAAGCTCGGTCATTAAAACCGAGCTTCTCTGATGTCCGTCACCTTTATCAGCCGGGTAACACTCAAAATAAAATTGAAAATCTCCTCGAAGAAAATTATAGCTATGTATGCCGTAAGAGCGTATCTCGGCAACAGAAGGTACACCAGCACCACGCCCAGCAAGGCGTCCATGATATTTATACCCATTGAACAGACCTGCTGGCCCAAACCCTTGAGACAGCCGTCCACAACCATGTCCATATACATTACAGGTACAAGGAGAGAAAAGACGGCTATGTACCTGCCGGCCTCTTCGCTCTTGTATATGACTCCGCCTATAACGTCTGCGAGAAGATAGAGCATAAGTCCCACAAAGAGCGAGTAGAGCAGGCACTTTTTTAAAAGAGAGCTCACTGCCCGGCGAATTTCTTCTTTTCTGCCTGAGACCTGCGCGGCGGTCAGCTCCGGGACAATCAGCTCAGCAAGTGAGGTCATAAGACATGACGGGAAAAAGATCACGGGGAATACCATTCCCTGAATTGTACCGTAGCCTGCCAGAGCGGCGTTTGCGGAAAATCCAGCTTTTTTCAGACCGCGCGGCACTAAAATCTGTTCCAGAGTGGTCAGAGAAGTGCGGGCATAGGCGGAAAGCGCCAAAGGGACCGCTATGTTCAGCATACGCGCCGGCAGCCGGGGAGAGACGGAGGGCTTTGCTCTGTGGCGGCGGCGGTCTGAAAAAAATGCCGACAGCATAAGGCCAAAAGCCAGCACTTCCGCCGCTGTTCCGCCCAGAGAGACGGCTGCACAGCTTTTTTCAAGGTCTCCCTCAGGCACTCTGCTCAGGAAGACAACCACAAGGGCTATTCTGGCGAGCTGCTCAGTCATCTGTACACCAGCAGCTTTAAAAATTCGCCGCGTGGCTGCAAAATAGCCGTAGAGCACCGAGGACAGGGATATAAAGGGCATCTGAAAGGAAAGCACTTTCAGCGAGAGCACGGTCCTCGCGTCACCTACGCAGAGGAAGCCGATCGGCTCGGCGCAGAGCCAAAGTATCGCAAAGGCGGCGAGCCCGAAAAAAAGGCTGTAAGCCGTACACAGCCGAATGGCGCGGCCCACTCCGCCGATGCGTTTCAGGCCCAGTTCCTCGGAAACAAGCCGAGTAGTTGCAAAGCGGATACCGGATATGGCCACAGTCGCCGCAAGAAAGGACACGGAGCTGACAAGCCCGTAAAGACCCACTCCTGCCGCGCCGATGCGGGATACTAGCCACATCTGGAACACCAGCGCAATACCGCGCATAATAAGAGACGACGAGGTCAAAAACACCGTGTCCCGCATCAGCCTTTTCTTTTCCAAATCTGCACCCCCCGACCGTATACCGAAGTATATGCGGAGGCGGGGGGTGCTTATGTTGTCCAAATCATTAGTTTACATAATTCAATTAAGCGTGTTTTCGCTGATGTCGAACAGCTCGTCAATACGCGCCTTAAGCGGCGCGTTCTCAGCTTTTTTTATATCGGGATCGTCGTCTATCAGCTCCCGAGCCGCGTCCTGGGCGTCCTTCAGTATGCGCACGTCGGTACACAAATCCGCAATGTGCATTTCCGGCAGGCCGTGCTGCCGCGCACCGAAGAAATCGCCGGGTCCGCGCAGACGCAGATCCTCCTCGGAAATTTTAAAGCCGTCATTCTCTTTTTCCATTATCTTCAGACGCGCCAGCGCGTCGTCGCCTTTGGTATCCGAGAAGAGGACACAGTAGCTTTTGTGCCTTCCGCGTCCTACCCGCCCGCGCAGTTGATGCAGCTGACTCAGACCGAAGCGCTCGGCGTTCTCAACGACCATCAGAGACGCATTGGGTACATCGACGCCGACTTCAACTACGGTGGTGGATACCAGAATGTCGATGCTGCCCGCTACAAAGGCTTCCATAGTCCTGTCCTTGTCTGGGCTCTTCATATTGCCGTGGATGCAGGCGACGCGCAGTTCCGGGAATACCTTTTCCGAAAGCTCTTTGGAATACTGGTTCGCGGTCTTAATTCCCTGAGGCTGTTCCTCGTTTTCGTCTATGGCCGGACAGACGACAAACACCTGCCGCCCTTCCGAGACCTGCTTTCTCATGAAATTGTATATGCGCTTGCGCATCTCCTCGCCGACTGCGTATGTATCGACCTTTTGCCTTCCGGGGGGCAGCTCGTCTATAATCGAGACGTCCAGATCGCCGTATATCATCAGCGCCAGCGTTCGGGGGATGGGCGTTGCGGACATGACGAGCGTGTGCGGGTTTTTGCTTTTGTCCATGAGTGCGGAGCGCTGGTTAACTCCGAAGCGGTGCTGCTCATCGGTAATGACGAGCGCCAGGTCATTAAACTCCACATTGTCGGAAATGAGTGCGTGGGTACCCACAATGAGTGATATTTCCCCGCCTTTGAGAGAACTGAGTATCTCTCGCTTCTGCTTTGCAGTCATAGAGCCGGTGAGCTTTGCCACACGAACTCCCAGAGGAGCAAGAAGCTCGGTAAAGGTCTGAAAATGCTGGTTTACCAAGATTTCCGTGGGAGCCATAAAAGCGCTCTGCAGCCCGCCCTTGAAGGTACACCAGATGCAGGCAGCCGCTACAAGCGTTTTGCCGCTGCCAACGTCGCCCTGCACCAGACGGTTCATTGACGTGCCGGAGGCCATGTCGTGTACGGCATCTCCTATGGCGCTCTTCTGTGCTCCGGTTGCCACGAACGGCAGTGAGGAGTAAAACTCGTCCATATCCGGAGTTGAGACGATAACGCCGCTTCTTCTGACGCGGCTTCGCTTCATGCGTGTCAACGCGCAGGACAGGACGAACAGCTCCTCGAAGATCAGCCTGCGGCGCGCAAGCTCCAGAGCCCCGAAGTCAGCAGGGAAGTGTATGTTTTTATAAGCGAAAGTAGGTTGACATAATTCATAACACTCCTCCACAGGATCGGGCAGAGCGTTGGGGAGATCGTCCCCACACTCGTCCAAATTGTGCTTTATGGCGGAGATCAGAACTCTTTGTGAAAGCCCCGCAGTTAGCCGGTATATAGGGACGATGCGCCCGGTGACCGTGGGCGGGGCATCCTCCGGCTCGAACAGCGGATTTATCATGGAGCGGTGGAAGCCGTCTACGGTCAGCCTGCCGTAAAAAACATAGCTTTGACCCTTCTTGAGCTGCTGGCGGACATAGCTTTGGTTAAAAAACGTCACGTCAAGAGAGCCGCTGTCATCCGCTATTCGGAGCTTGACTAGCTCCATACCTCGGCGTACGCGCGCAAGGACCGGCTCGTTTGCGACGAGGGCTTTGACACAGGCGGGCTGCCCGGGCTCAAGGGCGGAGATGGGCGTTGTTCTGCTGCGATCCTCGTAGGTTCGGGGGAAATAGCAGATGAGGTCACGAAGGGTGTTGACGCCGAGCTTTCTCAGAGCCTTTGCCCTCTGTTCACCGATACCTTTTACATATCGGATGTCATCGCCGAGATTTGCCATGCTTCACCCCTCCTTTTTATGTTTATTATGATAGCATATGGTGAAAAAATTTGCAAAATATTGATGCCGATTGTAAAATCGGGAACAGAAGGCAAAATAGTTCGTCGTAATAGCAATAAGACCCGGAGGTTATAACATGAAAAAAATTTTTCCGACTCTGATTTGCGTAATGCTTATACTTTCGCTGTCCGCATGCGGCGGCGCTGCCGAAAAGACCGGAGATAACATGTCGCTGGAGGAAGTTTTTGAGAGTATACAGGCCGATGTGCCGAATTTGCCTGAAGTCGCATTTACTGAGCTAAACAAGGATAACTATCACTACTATCTGTTTGTTGAGCCGGTAAAGGGTGCGGAGGCCCTGGCTTGTGACGCTATAATAAACGCCGTACCGCACTCCGCGGTTCTCCTGCGTATTGCCGAGGGAGGGGATGCAGAGGCGATAGCCGCGGAGATCCGTGCAAACGCAGATACAGGCAAGTGGATCTGTGTAAATGCCGAGGCGATGGATGTGGCAGTCCACAACAGGACAGTACTTCTCGTAATGTCCAATAGGGAAACTGTTGACGCGATGGTCGACAATTTTGACCGGCTCTGGGCGTAGACGATTGTTTACTGAGGAAGAATTACATCCCTGGTGAAATTCAAGCTGATTCCGCCCGCTTGATAGCTGCTGATATATACTATCTATATTACTTTTTAGGACACGCACTTGCGAAGGAACTGAAATCAACAGTGAGTAAAATTATAACATCATAATATTACTGGGTCCACTGTTTTACGTATAGGCTTTTGTAATAAAAAGAGACCCGACGCTGTTTTGCGTCGGGTCTCTTTTTTGGTCTGATATCTTAAATATCTGTTTATCTCTTGGAGAACTGCGGAGCGCGGCGGGCGCCTTTGAGACCGTATTTCTTGCGCTCCTTCATTCTGGGGTCGCGGGTAAGGAAACCTGCGGCCTTCAGAGTCGGACGATAGCTCTCGTCCACCTGAAGGAGAGCTCTGGAAA
>JAAYCC010000206.1 GCA_012729875.1 Clostridiales bacterium
CCAGCTCACTGAGAGTAGAGGCGCCGCTACGGCACATAACAAGATCCGCAGCCGCCATGATAAGCGGCATATCGTATATGTACTCGCGGATCTCCATACCGTTTTGTTCGGCAGTTTTGACACCGTCCCTGCCCATCTCCTCCAGCATGGTCTTATATCCGCCCTTTCCCGCCGAGTGGATAAGTCCGAAAAAGGGGTTGCCGAGAGCCTTATCAATAAAGCCGACCATCGTCTTGTTCATAAACGCCGCGCCAAGTGAGCCCCAGACCGAGACCACCAGCGGCTTTTCAGGATCTATGCCCAGCTTTTGTCTTGCGGAGGCCTTGTCGTAGTTGCGAAAGTCCTCTCTGACCGGGGTCCCCGTTACGATCACTTTTTCGGGATTTTTGTAATACTGTCTGCTCTCCTCAAAGCCGACGAGTATTTTGTCGGCCGCGCCTGACAGCATCCTTGTTGTGAGTCCCGGCACAGCGTTGCTCTCGTGCACCACCGTGGGAATCCTCATTGAATGCGCGGCTTTGAGAACGGGGTAGCAGACATATCCGCCGGTGCCGATTACGACATCCGGTCTGAATTGCTTAAGAATAGTCTTTGCCTCGGCAGTTGATTTGAAAACATTTCTAACGGTTTTGGCATTGTGTTTAAGTCCCTCAAGGCTGATTTCGCGGCTTATGTTTGTTATATCTACCGTTTTTATATCAAACCCCTCGCGGGGGACCAGCTCCGTCTCCATGTGTCCGGCAGCGCCTATGAAAAGGATCTCACAGTCGGGCATCAGCAGCCTCAGACGCTGTGCCACTCCCACAGCCGGGTTTATATGTCCCGCGGTCCCGCCGCAGGTAAAAAGAAATTTCATTGTTCAGCGCTCCTCTCTTTATTACTACGTTTTGCTGTAGAGCCGCTTTTTCGCTTCACGGTCTTCACGACCGGTATATCTCTGGAGATGCTGAGTATAATCCCCATCTCCGCCATCTGCACCAGAAGAGCCGTGCCGCCGTAGCTGAAGAACGGGAGCGAAATGCCCGTGCAGGGGACAAGGTTAGTGCAGACGGCCACGTTCAATATCACCTGGATTGCCAGAAGGGACGTAACTCCCGTACAGACAAGGAAACTGTATCTGTCCCTGCTGTGGAGGGCTATCCAGTAGCCGCGGATTATGAGCAGGGCAAACAGCGTAAGTATAAGCAGAGCGCCGATGAACCCAAGCTCCTCGCAGATTATCGAAAAAATAAAGTCGTTGTGCTCCTCAGGCAGATAGAGGTACTTCTGCCGGCTGTTCCCCAGCCCGAGCCCGTACAGGCCGCCGCTTCCCACAGCATAGAGAGACTGAACTATCTGGTAGCCGGTGTCGCTCATGTCCTCAAAGGGGTGAAGCCATGCTGTTATTCGTTCTGAGGAGTATTCCATGGTGTTTATCAAAACTATGAATATACCTGCTATTCCAATCCCTCCCGCAAGAAACCAGAACATCCTTGCTCCTCCAGCAAACAGCATTATTGCCCCCAGAAGCAGAATAATGATCGAGGCGGAAAGATGAGGTTCGAGGACAAGCAGGCCGACTATAACGGCAAGAATTATAGCGAAGGGCATTATTCCATACTTGATCGTGCCCATGTAATTTCTATACTTGCAGATGAGTACGGAAAACGACAGAATAACCGCCACCTTGGCAATCTCGGAGGGCTGGAGGGTAGTAAACCCGAGATTTATCCAGCGCTTTGCGCCGTTGACTCTCGTACCGATGACCAGAACCGCCAGAAGCAGAGCAATGGCTATAAAAAGCACAAAAAACGAAAAGCGTCTGTAAAAGGAGACCGGCAGCCGTGAGCACACATACATCACAGCAACACCCATGACGGCAAAGATAAGCTGCCTTGTAAAGTAATATGTAGCGCTTCCTCCCGTCTCGTTATTAAGATCATAGTAAGCGCTCGCATAGCTTGCGGAGAGCACCATTATGACTCCTATGCCCAGAAGCAAAAGCGTTACGACGAGAAAAGGGATGTCCATAGGGCCGCGGGTTATCTTCATGCTTCGTGAATAGTTTCTTATGGTCGTCTGATTTGTCTGCAATCTCGCGTCCCCCTTTTCAATAACAGTCTTAATCTATGCGCCGAAGCGGTCATATACGCCTATGAACGACAGAACAGCGAAAACCGCGGACACTCCGGTGAACAGTGTAAAGAGTTCTCTCTCGCTCCACTTTTTTCCCGTCCAGCCGCCCATCTCAAGGTGATGATGGAAGGGCGCCATTTTGAAAACCCTCTTTCCGTGGCTGAGCTTGAAATAGCCGACCTGAATAACGTCTGAGAGCGCCTCTATGACATAGAGGATACCGGTGACAAGGATTATAAGGGGCATATCGAAGGCAAACGCCATTCCCGCAACTGCTCCCCCGAGAAACAGCGAGCCGGTGTCGCCCATGAATATCTTTGCCGGATTGTAGTTATAGACCAGAAATCCCATTAGTCCGCCGACCACAGCCGAAGCGAATACACCCAGAGACAGGTATTCGATGCCCCAGTAGAACGCTGTTACAGAAAAAAACAGGAAAACGGGGATAGAGGCTCCGGAGGCGAGGCCGTCCACTCCGTCGGTAAGGTTGACCGCGTTGACAGTGGCAACTATGACGAATATGGCAAAAACATAGAACAGCCACTCGGACATATATAAGGTCACATTGAAAAACGGGACATACAGATCGGGAGTGAGGTAACCGAAGCGCCTCATAAGAAATACAAACAGCGCGGCAACTGCCACCTGCAGAACGAACTTTCTGCCCGCTGTAAGACCCAGATTTTGCTTGTGCTTGAGCTTTTCATAGTCGTCCAGAAAACCAATAGCGCCGAAAGCAAGGGCAAAGACCAGAACATAGATGTGCCCGAATTCCCCTTCCGCCATGAGGGTAAAGCCCGCAGTCAGGCAGGCCAGTGTAATACCCGTTATGAACATTACGCCGCCCATGGTGGGCGTTCCCGCCTTGGAGCTGTGCCAGGTAGGCCCTACTTCGCGGATCTCCTGACCCGCTTTTATCTTTCTGAGCCATGGTACAAGAAACTTTCCAATAAAAACAGTTACTATAAATGAAACAACAAGTGCGGCAGCAAGCTTTAAAGCCATTGCTTTTTCCTCCGTCCGATACAGCTTATCTCTTTGTTTTGCCGAGGTGAGCGGCTACGATTTCTCTCTCGTCCATATGGTGTTTAGTCTTACCGACGATCTGATATGTCTCGTGACCCTTGCCGGCAAGAATTATAAGGTCGCCCTCCTGATGGTGGTCCATCGCATATTCTATCGCCTCCACCCTGTCCTCAATGACCGTGTAAAGGCTCTTTGGCCCGGAGACGCCCTTGAGTATGTCCTCAATAATCTCCGAGGGCCTCTCGGTGCGCGGATTGTCCGAGGTTATTATAACAAAATCGGCAAGCTCCGTTGCGATTTTTCCCATTATGGGCCTCTTTGCCCTGTCCCTGTCTCCGCCGCAGCCGAACAGAACGACGACTCTGCCGTTTGCGACCTCCTTCATCGACAGGATGACGTTTTCCAGAGCGTCAGGCGTGTGGGCATAGTCAATGAGTATAGTATAGTCCTCCGGTGTGGGGACGACCTCCATCCTGCCCTTGACACCGACCGCGGTTTTAAGGGACTCACATGCGTCATAGAGGCCTATACCCACAAGCTGGGCCCCTGCAAGTACAGACATGGCGTTGTAGACAGAGAATCTTCCGGGTATCCCGAGACTCACCCATTCAATGCTATCCCCTGACAGGGCGCAGAATTTGACGTTTGACGGAGAGAGACGAATATCCTTTGCAATAAGGTCCGCCTCCAACTTTGTCTCGGAGTAGGTCATGACCGGGCATTTTGCTCTTTCGCGCATATATCCGCCCCACTCGTCGTCAATATTAATAGCAGCCTTATCACAGCGTTCAAACAGCTTTGCCTTTTCGCCCGCATATTCCTCCATGGTTTTGTGGAAATCCAGATGATCCTGTGTGAGGTTTGTAAATACGGCAGTCTCAAAGTGGATCCCTGCGACTCTGTCCAGAGCCAGCGAGTGGGATGAGACCTCCATGACGACGTATCTGCATCCGGCGTCCGCCATCTCACGCAGAAGCTTCTGTAGCTCATAGGATTCCGGCGTGGTGCGCTCCGTGGGAATTATGCGGCTGCCGATTAAATTCTGTATTGTGCCGATAAGACCCACCTTACAGTCCAGGCAATCCTCAATAACATGCTTTAACAGCATAGTCGTTGTTGTCTTCCCGTTGGTGCCGGTGACGCCCACCATCTTCATCTTTGATGCCGGGTCCCCGAAATAGTTCCTGGAGAGCAGCGCAAGCGCAAGCCTCGAATCCTTTACCAATATATAGGGCATATCGGATCCAGGTTTTTCCTCGCAGACTACAGCTGCAGCGCCTCTTTCGGCGGCCGCAGCGATATACTTGTGGCCGTCGCTCTCAAAGCCCCTTACCGCCACAAACAGATCCCCTTGCTTTGTGCTGCGGGAATCATAGCTTATGTCCCCGATCACAGTTCCGGGATCGGCGTTTATTTCAAGAGTTTCCACACCTTTTAGCAGCTTGCTTAGTTCCATTTTCTCTCCCTCTTTAGAATCGTCCCTGATTGGCCAGGTCTATGATTGTGACGTTAATGACGGTGCCGTGCTCGACCTGAGTTCCGGCCTTGACGCTCTGGTTGGTAACGACAAGAGAACCTGAGTCGCTTATTGCGCCTGAAGTCCTGACAAACAGAGCTATACTGCCGAGCTGCTGTCTTGCCACGCTGTATGACATCCCCGTGAGGTCGGGTACAGTTTCCAAAGATGTCGACGGCTTCTCGTCACAGTAGATTATAACCTGACTGTTTGCAGCTATTACACTGTTTGCAGCCGGAAGCTGATCTGTGACCGTTCCTCCAGTACCGATCACTCTGTAGGTAAAGCCGGCTTTTGTAACGGCCGCCTGCGCATCCGCAAGGCTCATACCCGCTATGTCCGGCACTGAGCGGTCAATCTGTTTTTGGTCATCGTCATTGTATTGGGGCTCATATCCCATATACGGAAGAATATCCGCCATCATTTTTCCAACTGTCGGCGCGCACATCTGCCCGCCGCCTACAAGTACCCCGCATGAGCTGCTTGGGTTATCCAAAAGAGTGAGTATAGCTATCTTAGGGTCGTCCATAGGTGCAACGCCGATGAATGAAACTATGTACTCATCGTCTCCTGTCTCTACCTGCTTGCTGACTTTTTCCGAAGTTCCCGTCTTTCCGCCGATGCGGTATCCCGCAACATAGGCGTTTTTACCGGTCCCTTCTTTTTTGTCGCAGACCACCTGCTCAAGCATCCCGCAGACCGTCGCGCTGGTCTCCTCGCTGACGACCTGTCTTACAACCTTCGGTTCTGTAGTGGAGATGGCATTACCTTCTGAGTCAAGGGTAGACTTTATTAGATATGGCTCCATAAGATAGCCGCCGTTACAGCAGGCGGAAACCGCCGTTATGAGCTGAATCGGCGTAATATTGAAGGTCTGCCCAAATGATGCAGCGGCCAGAGAGGACTTGTTGAGGTCATTCGTAAAGTAGTCGTGCGGCCACCAAATACTGCTTCCCTCACCCAACAGGTCTATACCTGTTTTGCCGTGCAGATACTCGCTTCCATCTTCAGAGGCTTTGAAAAAGCCAAAATTCTCACAGTATTCATAAAACTTCTTGGCTCCGACCTGCAGGCCGATCTTTACAAAAGCCACGTTGCAGGAATGCTGCAGGGCCTGTGTCAGCGTCTGGGAGCCGTGTCCCTGCCTCTTCCAGCATTTGACGGGATCGTCACGGCCGGTGACATCAATTGAACCGCCGCAGTAAAAACTGTCCTCCGGACTTACAACACCCTCGTTCAAAGCCATTGCAAGGGTTATGATTTTGAAGGTGGAGCCCGGCTCGTATGTATCGCTTATGGCTTTATTGCGCCACTGCAGCTGCTGCGCATCGAAAAGGAGCTTGGCTTTAGCCTCCTCGTCCTGCTCGGCATCTATCTTCTGCTGCACCTCACTGCTGACTGTTTGATAGTCATTCAGGTCAAAGTTACCTAAACTGACCATACCGAGTATAGCACCCGTGTCAACATCCATGGCGATCGCCGCGGCACCGTTTTTGACATCATAGTCCAAAACGGCCTGCTCCAGATGCTTTTCCATGTAGTACTGTATAGTGGAATCCAAAGTCAAAACAAGGCCTTCGCCGTCTTTGGAGTCGTAGTAGTATTCATAGTCCTCCAGCAGCATCTCCGTACCGACAGCATTTGCCAGACGGACTTTCCTGCCATTGATTCCGGTCAGGACGTCGTCATATTTGGCCTCGATGCCTGCCAGTCCGTCATCGTCGTTGCCCACAAAGCCGATGACCTGTGCAGCCAGAGTACTGTATGGGTAGTACCTTTTGCTGGTATCCTCAAGTCTAACGCCCACAAGATCGTATTCTGTCTTGAAATCACGGACAGCGTCGGACACCTCCGGCTCGACCTTGAGCGCCAGTGTCTGATACCACGTTTTGGACTTGCCCATTTTCTCAAGAATATCGGCTGATTTAATATCCAGAATCTCAGCGAGCTTGTCGGCAATGAACGAGTGGGTTATGCCCTTTTTTTCGTCTACGTCATACTTGTCTATCTCAACAGGGCTGATATATACATTGTAGACACTGGCGCTCATGGCCAGAATCTTCATGTTAGTGTCATATATCGTACCCCTCTCCGCTGTCACCGTTGTATCGCGAAGCTGACCCTCAACAGCGGCGGTCTCATAAAAATCATGGTCTAATATCTGCAGTTTCAGCAGACGCAGACCCAGTACTGAAAATGCAACTATGCCGCACACTATAGCCAGAATAAGTGTGCGGCGAAGCATCATAGAATTTGGAGTCTCGGGATTATTTCCCCTGGTTTTTCCCGCCATCTGTCTCCCCCCATAGGTACGGCTTTATAAATAATACTCGCGGAGCTATCCAAAATATTCCCCTATGGATGCGAGCATATCTAATAACCTGTCAAGCGGACCCTTTTCATCATCGGCCCCCTCAATAACAACAGCCTTGTCCGGAACGGAGCTGTTGAGATAAAATATCTGTTCGTCTCTGGGTCTCTGCATACCCAGAACCGAGGTGGCGTAATCCTCTATCTCCGTCATGTTGAAAACGCTCTCGTAATCGATAAGCAGCCTCGTCTGCTCTACCTCAAGGTCGGAGAGCTGCTGCTCCAGAGCGACGGCCTTATCGGACAATGCGGTAAACTGTATTCTCGCCATAAGCATAAATACAAGCAGCACGGCCGAACACAGCAGCCCGATTACCGCCACAGGCGACAGTGCCTGGCTGTTTTTGACCCTTGTGCGGGCCGCCGTCTGTTCTTCGACTGCAGGAGGGGCTGGGATGACTACCCTGCGTTCCTCTTCGCGGCCGGGATATCCGCCGATATCGGGCGCTGCGGTTCCGCCGATATAGCTTGTCCCATAAAAGGACATCTTTGCGTAATCGTATTGTGCCATTTTCGCTCCCCCTTTCGTAGGGTCATACCCTCTCCGCGACGCGCAGCTTTGCGCTCCGCGAACGTGGATTAACACTTATTTCGTCCGCTTCAGGCAGTATGGGCCTGCGTGTAACGCTCTTAAGCGTCTGCTCAAATCCGCAGACGCAGACCGGAAAATCACGCGGGCAGGTGCAACCGTTCTCCCTTGATGCGATAGCGTTTTTGACTATTCTGTCCTCCAGTGAGTGAAAGCTTATAACCGCCAGTCTGCCGCCGGTGTTCAGCCTGTCCGCAGCCGTGGAAAGCACCTGTGATATAGCTTCCAGCTCGTCGTTGACCGCTATTCTAATAGCCTGAAAGCTGCGCTTAGCGGGGTGCTGCTTCTCCCGGAGGGCCGACGCGGGCATAGCGCTTTTAATAATACCGACGAGTTCAAGAGTGGTCTCAATCTTCTTATTCTGCCGGTATCTCGTTATCTCCTCGGCAATGCGCGGCGCATAGCGCTCTTCGCCGAAATCGTAGAGTATTCGTTTGATTTTATCCTTCGGCCAGCTGTTGACGATGTCCGAAGCGGTGATCGGGTCATCCCGATCCATCCTCATATCCAGCGGCGCGTCCGCCATATACGAAAAGCCGCGCTCAGACTCGTCGAGCTGCGGAGACGAAACTCCGAGGTCAAAGAGCATACCGTCCACCTTGTCTATCCCAAGGCCGTCCAGAACAGCCTCCATGTCGCGGAAGTTTCCGTGGACAAGGCTTATCCTGTCCATAAACGGTTTAAGCCTTTCCCCTGAGCGCTCCAGGGCTTTTGAGTCCCTGTCTATAGCAATGAGCCTGCCGCCGGAAAGTCTCGACGCTATCTCATATGAGTGCCCGCCCATACCGAGTGTGGCATCCACATATATACCGCCGGGCTTTATATTGAGGCTCTCGATGCATTCTTTAAGCATAACGGAATAGTGTGAGTATTCCATCAGAAGTCAAGCTCCTCCATAACCGCCGCGATGTTCTCCGGCGTCATCTCAATCCTGTTGATCTCGTTCCAGTTTTCGCTGTCCCAAAACTCGGCATGATTGTTGCTGCCGACAATGGTCACGTTTTTGGTGAGTCCCGCATATTCGCGCAGGTTCTGCGGAATCAGTATTCTGCCCTGCGCGTCCATCTCGCACTTTGCCGCATAGGCAAAAAGAGGGCGCATTTTGCGCTGCTTTACATAGGGCATTTCATCAACTTTGTCTGTAAAACTCTGCCAGTTTTCGGCTGAGTAGGCCGCGAGACACTTATCCATGGAGAGGGTCACATAAAAGACGTTGCCGAGCTCCTCACGCAAACGCGCGGGAATCGAAAGACGTCCCTTTGAATCCAGATTGTGCTGAAATTCGCCAGTCAAGTGCTGCCCCTCCCTCGTATTATTTGTGTGTTTTCATTCCGCAATCGGCAAGGTTTATATAGGCAGTATCGAACACCCTTTCCCACGATCATTAAAACTCGTGACACTTTGCCCCACTCTTCCCCACGCCGTGGCATTATTATAACGGTTAACATAAATAAATGCAAGAGGAAAAAATATAATCCGCCGCCGCGCTTTCCTTGCCCAGCTTTTTCTGTAACCGTTCTTTCACAAGCCCTTGTGTTATCAGTCAAATTACGACTTTTTTTGCACCAACATATAGAAACAGAGGCCGTGAAAAATTTTTTCACGGCCTCTGAAGATATTATATAGTTGTCATAAAAAGTCTGATAATTCGTCAAAACGCTGCGTTTGTCTGTCTAAAACTACTCCTCATAGTCGTTAGGAGCGATACTCTGAATGTCGGGCGCCGGCTTTGAGCCCGCTAAACTGCAAAAACGTGAACGTGACTCCTTAACTTCGCTGTGGGCAGCGGCGATGGCCTCCTCTGTTCGGCGAAGCGCATCATCCACATAGCTGTTTGCCACATTGATGAGCTCACGGGATTTAGCCTCCGCAGTGCTTATTATCTCATTGGCCCGCTCCTTGGCAATGCGTATAATCTCCTGCTCCTCAACAAGACGCCTTGCCTCTGTCTCGGCGGCCTTACGCACAGACTCCGCCTCGCGCTTTGCATTGGCAATGAACTCTTCCCTTGCCGACAGGAGCCGCCTCGATTCAGCCAGTTCAAGCGGCAGCTGAGCGCGGATGTCATCGACGAGGTTAAGTGTGTTTTCACGGTGGAGCATACACTTTTCCTTGCCGAAAGGAACCCCCCATGCATCTGCAATGGTGTTATAGAGCATCTCAAGCAGTTCGGTTACTTCCTGCACATTTTCGTTTTCGTTCATTCCGTTCCCCTCCAGTATTCAATCTTTTTTGCGACGGCTTCCGCCACATCCGCCGGAACGTATTCACTGAGATCCGAGCCGTATAGTGCCAGCTGCCTTACTGCGGTCGAACTGACGTAGGTATATTTCTGGTCCGCCGTAATGAAGAAGGTCTCAAGATCGGGATTTAGTTTTTTGTTGAATACCGCCATAGTGGTCTCGTATTCGTAGTCTACAAGGTTGCGAAGCCCCTTTACTATAACTGGATTTTCGTAATTACGGACAAAGTCCGACAAAAGCTCTATGGAACAGGAAACCTCAACATTCTGCAGGTCACGGACGGCCTTGCGTATAAGCTCCACCCGTTCCTCAATGTCGAACAGGGGCTTTTTTTCAATATTCATTACCACACTTACTACGACCTTTTCATAGAGACGCGAAATGCGTCTGATGACGTCCATATGGCCGAGAGTAATCGGATCGAATGTGCCGGGATATATTGCCGTTATCATGGGTGCTGATTCATTCCCTTCACGCCTGTCTGCCACAGACGACGAGCTTGACTTTACCGTAGCTGTATTCGCGGCCGACAAAATAAGGGGCCTTGAGCGGTAAAACGCTCTTTTCGCGTACAGTTTCGTAGATTATTATACCACTTTCCGACAATATGTCAAACTTTATAATTTTTTCCAACGCCCTTTCGATAAGGTCTGTAGCATAGGGCGGGTCGATAAAAATGAGATCGAATTTCCCGCATCTCTCGAGAAAACTCAGCGAGTCTCCGTGTACGACAGCCGCTTCCATGCCGCAGTGTGAGAGGTTGTCCTTTACCAGATTCACGGCGTCTTTGCTGGCATCTACGAAAGTAACGCTCTTCGCTCCGCGTGAAAGCGCCTCAATCCCAAGTTGCCCTGTCCCGGCGAAGAGGTCGAGTACGCGTCTCCCCTCAATATCGAACTGGACTATGTTAAAGATCGACTCCTTGACTTTGTCTGTGGTGGGGCGTATATCCATACCCTTCGGCTCTTTGAGCCTGCGTCCCCGGGCTGTTCCTGTTATTACTCTCATCGGTTTTTGCCTCCGTCTGTCGTTGCATTGTCATCCGCCTCGTCTCTGCGGAAGAAATCGTAGACCGCCTTCGCCGTGTTCTTCGGCACGACGGCACACAGTTCATCATAGCTTGCGCTCTTTATTGCTTTTATAGTCCTGAAGTGTTTCAGCAGCTCGTTGCGCCGCTTTTCGCCCACACCGTCTATCCTGTCAAGCTGAGAGCCTATACCCGCTGTTCGCAGACTGCGGTGGTATTCTATCGCGAAGCGGTGCGTCTCCTCCTGTATCCGGCCTATCATAGCGAACACGGCAGGGCTGCCAGTTATTCCGACTTCCTCCCCGTCGGCGCGGATGAGTGCCCTTGTGCGGTGCCTGTCGTCCTTCACCATGCCCATGACCGGTATGCTGAGAGATAGCTCCTGCAGCACCTCCCCGGCAATCTTCGCGTGGGACGCGCCGCCGTCTATGAGGATGAGATCGGGCAGCTCACCGAAGGACTCGTCGCCGTCCAGAAACCTTTTGAACCTGCGGGTCAGCACCTCACGCATACTGCCGTAGTCATCGGGACCGGACTGGTCCTTGATCTTGAATTTCCGATAGTCCTTTTTCAGCGGTTTACCGTCTGAAAACACCGTCATCGACGCGACTATCCCAAAGCTGCCCGTGTTGGACACGTCGTAGGCCTCTATGCGCCGCGGCACCTCCGAAAGCTCCAGCGTATCGCGGAGCCACTCAAGAGTCTTCTGTCTCCGCTGTGACGCCGTAGTCGCGCGGATACACTCCTCTCTGGCGTTCAGCATCGCTTTGTCCGCCATGGCGCGTCTCTCCCCGCGGCAGGGGACCTCAACGGAGACCTTGTGTCCCGAAGCATCGGTGAGCATCCTTGCTATATCGTCCATATCCTCTGTCTCAAAGGGCAGAATAACCGTTTTCGGCCAGACGCCCCGCAGCGAATAGTATTGCCTGACCAGAGCGGATACCGCTTCAGCATCACTCTCCAGAGGCTCGTCCATGAGATCATAGTCCTTTGCCGCAAGATCTCCTCCCACATAGTGCAAAACGGCAAAGCACGATTTTGCGCCCCTGAAAAATCCCACCGCATCCGCATCTGCCGTCACGGCGCCTATCACCCGCTGGCGGTTTGATAGCCTCTCTATGGCGCGAAGCCTGTCCCGCAGATCCGCCGCTTTTTCAAATCGGAGCTCATCGGACGCCCTCTGCATCTCCCTCTCCAGATCGGAAATCAGTTCCGCGGATTTGCCTCCGAGTATCATCTCGGCCTCGCCTATCCGCTCTCTGTACTCCTCTGCTGAGACATTTCCCGCACAATAGCCCGGGCAGGCGTCAATATGAAAGTTGAGACACGGTCTGTCCCTGCCTATGTCCCTCGGGAACACCTTGCCGCAGGTGGGGATCCGCAGAGCCTTGCACACTGTATCGATTATCTCTCGGCTCAGGCCGCGCCCGCCGAAAGGGCCGAAGTATCTCGCCCCGTCCTCCGAGACCTTGTTTACAATGGAAAACCTCGGGTATTCGTTTTTTGTGTCCAGCCTGATAAAGGGGTAGGTCTTGTCGTCGCGCAGAAGAATATTGTAGCGGGGCTGATGCCGCTTTATAAGCGAGTTCTCCAGTACCAGCGCCTCGAATTCCGACGCGGCGACTATAACGTCGAAGTCCCTGACCTTTTCCACCATTGCGGCGACCTTGGGCGGATGCTCGCCACGAAAATAGCTGGTCACGCGGTTTTTCAGCGACTTCGCCTTGCCGATGTATATTACCTCGCCTCTCTCGTCCAGCATTAGGTAAACGCCCGGCAAAAGCGGCAGGCGGTTTGCCTTTTCTCTCAGCTCATCAATAAGCAGCACAGTCACCCCCCATCGGATCATTTGCTCTTATAGTACCTTTCCCGGAGGAAAATATCAACAAAAAAAGCGGAGCGCAAAATCACGCTCCGCTATGCTGTTGCAGGGAACTACTCCGTGAAGTCGGAGAGAATAAGGTTTTCAAGGGTGTTAATGGCATCCTTCTCATCGCTACCATCCGCAATTATCTTAACGGCAGTACCCTTGACTATACCGAGTGAGAGAACGCCCAGCAGGCTTTTGGCATTAACCTTTCGATCATCCTTCTCTATCCAGATATTGCTCTTGAATTCGTTTGCCTTTTGAATAAAAAAAGTTGCAGGTCTCGCGTGCAAACCAACCTGATTGTTAATAGTAACTTCTTTTGTAAGCATAGACGTCACTCCTTATGACAAAATGTCAAATCATTTCCCAATTTCCTTATTAGATTTTAACAAATTAATTCTCAATCGTCAACCGCTTTTACCCTTTTTGGTGTTTTGCACAGCAATAAAAGCCGTAAAATTATTAATTTATTTCAGTTCGACTATCGTCACTCCGTTTTCCCCTTCGCCAAATCTCCCCAGCCTGAAGCTTTTAACGGATTTATTTGTCTTGAGGCTCTGCTGGACGGCAGAACGCAGCGCGCCGGTCCCCTTTCCGTGTATGACCGTGACCTTCTCCAGCCTTGAGAGCATCGCGCTGTCGATATAGCGTTCCAGTATGGGTATGGCCTCATCGGTCATCATACCGCGCAGATCCAGCTCGGAGCTAGTGGAGCGGTCTCGCAGCTCCACGCGGCTTTCTGAACGCGCAGCTGACTTTACCTTTTTTGGGCTTTTAAGAAGATAGACCTCGTCTTCGCGGGCGCTGACCTTCATTATACCTGCGCGAAGCGTCAGCTGACGGTCGTCGGATACTGCAATGACTTCCGCCTCTACGCCCATGGACAGTATTTCCACGGTGTCGCCGACCTCTACGGGCCTTGCGGATTTTTTCGGCTCTGCGGACCTTATGTCCGTCCCCGATA
This sequence comes from Clostridiales bacterium, assembly GCA_012729875.1. Lineage (GTDB taxonomy): Bacteria > Bacillota > Clostridia > Oscillospirales > Oscillospiraceae > UBA2658. Next base: position 13,721 of record JAAYCC010000206.1, read on the forward strand.
CACGCTGTTCCGCCTGGTTGAGGCTGCGGCGAAGCTCCGCGCGCGCCGCGTTCTCCCGGATGTGGTCCCGCTCCCTGTCGGAGCGTTTTTTCATCTCTTCAAGTTCGTCGAAGGTCCTCTCGGCAGTCCGTCGCGCGTCGTCCAGGATGCGCTGTGCATCCCTCCGCGCCTTCTCGTCCGCCATTTCTAGGCGCACAGAGAGCTCGCGCCTGAGCTGTTCGGATTTTTTAGCTGCATCCTCCGCCTCATGGAGCTTTTTCTGGGTCTCCTCTCTGTCCTTTTCAAGCAGCCTGCGCTGTTTATCCAAAAGGCAGATTGTCTCCTCAAAGCTTGCGTTATCAGCATTTACTCTGCTACGTGCATCGTCGATTACATATTTTGGCAGACCCAGCCTCTCGCTGATGGCGAAGGCGTTGGACTTGCCCGGAACTCCGATAAGCAGTTTGTAGGTAGGGCTCAGGGTCTCAACGTCAAACTCGCAGGAGGCGTTCATGACGCCGTCCTCGGTAGTAGCATATACCTTAAGTTCCGCGTAATGTGTCGTTGCGGCGACCACAGAGCCTTTGTGCCGGGAATTTTCTATTATCGCCGTGGCCAAAGCCGCGCCCTCGACAGGGTCTGTTCCCGCGCCCAGCTCATCAAAGAGGAGCAGGCTGTGCTCATCACAGGCCTCAAGTATCCTCACTATATTCGTCATGTGGGACGAAAATGTGGATAGAGACTGCTCTATGCTCTGCTCGTCGCCGATATCCGCCAGCACAGCGCTGAAAACCGGCACCATGCTGCCGTCGGCCGCCGGAATGTGCAGTCCGCAGGCCGCCATAACGCACATAAGACCGATAGTCTTCAGAGAGACGGTTTTGCCGCCGGTGTTGGGACCGGTTATGACGAGAGTGTCGTAGTCCCCGCCCAGCTCAACGTCTATAGGTACCGCCGTATCCTTGGGGAGCAGCGGATGCCGTGCTTTTTTCAACACGATGCTTCTGTCCGAAATGACCGGCTCATCGCAGTTGAACCTATATGAGAGCTTCGCCCGTGCGAAAATAACGTCCAGCTCCACCAGTACATTGAAATCGCGTATAATGTCGTCTCCGTGCGCGCCGCACTCGGCGGACAGCTCCGCTAGTATGCGTTCGATCTCCTGCTTTTCTTTTGCTCGCAGCTCGCGCAGCTCATTGTTGGCCTTGACCGCCGCCATAGGCTCTATGAACAGCGTCGCTCCGCTTGCGGAGACGTCGTGTACGAGGCCGGGTATACTCCCCTTGTGGTCAGCCTTTACGGGTACGACATATCTCTCGGAGCGCGTAGTTATTATTGGCTCCTGAAGCGCCTTCTGGTATGTCGGTGACGATATTATCTTCTGCAGGGCCTCGCGTACACGGGCATTTGCAGCTCTCATATGCCGCCTAATGTCCGCAAGCTCCGCACTGGCGCCGTCCGCTATCTCGTCCTCGCCCGTGATGGAGGCAGTAATTTTCTCCTCCAAAAATTTATTCGCCATAAGCGACGAAAAGAGATAATCTATGTCGTTTCTCGAGCAGCGCTCTCCGCCGGCGTAGGCGCGGACGGTTCGGGCCGTCTGCAGCACCGCAGCTATATCCAAAAGCTCGCGGGTGTTTAGGAGTCCTCCGATAGCCGCCCGTGAGAGCGACGAGCGCACATCCTTTACCCCTCCGAAGGACGGGCTGCCTTTCAGGACCATCATGGTCTTTGCGGCCGTTGTCTGTCCCAAAAGTCTTTTGACCTCATAGGAGACGGCAGACGGGCGCACGGTATAGGCTCTCTCCTTAGCGGGAGCACTGACGGCCTCCGCCGCCAGCAGGTCGAGTACCGCAGGAAGCTCAAGTGTTTTTATTGATTTTTCGTAAAGCTCAGTCATATTCATTCTCTCTGATATAGAGTATTTTTATTCTTATCTTACGCTTCTCCAGTAGTCCAGAGCGGAGAATCTGTGCTCCAGCTGCGTGATTACATAGGCTTCAGAGACGGACGCTAACAGCTTTTCCGCTCTCTCGTCAATTGAAAAGGAAAAAATCCGTTTAGCGTCCGACCGGACTACGTGGCGCATAGCCTCCAGCGACGCCGGGCAGAGCTTAAAGCATTCGCCGTGAGCCACGCTTCGGTGTTCGCCGCAGACCACAGTCCCCCCGGCGGTGCTGAACACGGGATTTTCCATTTCAGCCTTACCACAGACGGTACAGCAGTCGAGCTGCGGCTCGTAGCCTGAAAGACAGGCCAGCCGAAGCTCGAACACCGACTTGATATGCTCCGGCGAATAGAGCTTTTGGCTCAGGGCGAAAAGACTGTTCAAACCGAGGCTCAGGACCTGACCGTCGGGGCTGTCCTCGTCGGACACCGCCTCCAGCAGCTCGGCAAAATATGCCCCAAGAGCCAGATCGGCAATATCCTCACGCAGTCCCAAAAACTGCTCCACCGTCTGGGCCTCCTTTATGTACCATTTCCCTCCGTTTTCATATAGAGTCATATCCGAAAATGCCAAAAGCTGGCACGCAGGCGCTATTTTGCTGTTTGAGCGCATAACACCGCGGGCGGACACAGTTATCTTACCGTCGTTCTCTGTGAGAACGGTCAGTATCTTGTCCGCCTCTTTGTATTTTACCTCGCGCAGTATAAGCGCCCTCGTAGTTTTAAACATAGTATGTAGACCTCGGCCGCATCGACTCGTGCTTCAGATATTTTGTCATCTTTTCATATTCCCAAAAACGGAACGATAAAGCGACTTTTTTCTGTTTTCGCGTTACCGAATTTCTTTTGAATTTCGGAACAGATGTTCAAAGGAGAACATAAGCCGCGCCGCCGTCAAAAGCGGTTTAAAACAGTCTTCCACACGAGCCGATACGGCAAACATCAAAAGCGGATCCGTGGCGTCTCGCCCGTCCCGCTGAAAGCGAGCGTGTCTTTCGGCGGGAAATCGGGCCTTCGATTTTTCTGTCTTAGCTCCGATTTATAGAGAAGATAGCAAAACGGTTCACCTGTTTCACAAAACATCCGCCACAGACAATTGTCCGTCATAAGACATCACCTCGCTGGACTTATTATGCCCATGGCCCGGTGGTATATTATCGCCAATTTTATTCTGAGTAGCCAAAATTACGAAGCTGAACTTCGCTGTCACGCCAGTTGTTCTTGACCTTAACCCAGGTCTGCAGATAGACCTTCGTCCCCATAAAGCGCTCAATGTCACGCCGGGAGAGCTCTCCGACTTTTTTAAGCATTGAACCGTTTTTCCCGATTATTATGCCCTTGTGACTGTCCTTTTCGCAGTAAATCGTCACATCAAGGTCGATAATCTCCGTGTCCTCACGCTCGGTAAAGCGAGTCACAACCACAGCTGTACCGTGAGGTATCTCCTTGTCCAGACACAGCAGCAGCTTTTCACGGACTATCTCTGCGCAAATCTGTCTCTCAGGCTGGTCTGTGTTTATGTCCTCAGGGAAGAGCTTAGGCCCGGGCTCGGCAAATTTTTCCAGTTCCTTCATCAGATCCTCGGTCCCCTCGGCTCTCTTGGCGCTGATGGGGACGACCGCCTCGAAATCGCAAAGTCCTGTGTAGGCTGTTATTACAGCCAGCAGCTCCTCCTTGGCAACGGTATCTATCTTATTTATGACCAGCACAGCTGGACTTTTGCTCTGTTTTATTTGCTCAATGAGCTCCAGTTCCTGCGGCCCGGGCTGAGGGATCGGCTCCACCATTAGCACCACGGCGTCCACGTCCGCTATGCTCTCACGGACGGTTTTTACCATATAGTCGCCAAGACGTGTTCTAGCCTTGTGAAAGCCCGGAGTGTCCACAAGGATAATCTGCGTATCGCCGCGGTTTACTATAGCGCAGATGCGGTTGCGGGTCGTCTGCGGCTTGCTGGTGACAATGGATATCTTCTCTCCGACAAGCGTGTTGGCGAGCGTGGATTTCCCAACATTCGGCCGTCCCGCTATGGTTATCATCGCGCACTTTGACTGCTGCGTCTGTTTCATTAGTATCTCCTTAATCTGTTTCTATATATATAGTATGTTATTTTTCAAAAACTGCCCGCAATGCAAGTGGAGTCAGTTAGCCTGATTATTTTCTCCCCTTAAAGCCCCATACGAACAGCGACAGCGGTATGAGCGTTATTACAACCGCTGCGGCAGCTGCAGGGTTGTTTTCAGTGAAACGCCATACATTTTCAAGCTTTTCTTCTCTGAAAAAAATAATACAGCCGACGGCCGCGGATACCGCCGCCGCGCAGAGCACGCCTCCGGCCGCTATGTCCTTTGCGTGTCTGATGCCCTCGGACTTGTCCGGATGCAGCGTGTCGCAAAGGCGCTCCAGCGAGGTATTGACACACTCTAAAGCCGTCACCGAGGCTATGCATATCAAAACGGCTGCCCACTCAGTCACCGAAAGGCGCGTTATTAAAGCTGCTAGAACGACATAGAAGGCGAAGCACAGATGTATGCGCATATTGCGCTCATTTTTTACTGTCCAGACAACGCCGCGAAAGGCATACACAAAGCTGTGAAATAGATTTCTCATTCTTCCGTCACGCCCTCTATCCGCGCCATAATCTCCTTTTCACGGGATCGCATGGCGCGCTTCATCTCGCCGTCATCCATGTGGTCATAGCCCAAAAGGTGCAGCACGGAGTGGACGGTCAGGTATTGCATCTCATGCCTCGCTCCGTGGCCGAACTGCCTGCCCTGAGCGCGTACGTGCTCCATGGAGATCGCCATATCGCCGAGAAAGACTCTCCCCGTATTGGGATCGGTCTCGGCTGCACGGGGATCGAAGCCTCCGGCCTCAAGCTCGGCGGCGGGAAAGGACAGGACGTCTGTTGAACTGTCCACCCGACGGAATTCGCGGTTTATGGCGCGTATGCCCTCGTCGTCGGTCAGCAGGACGCTGAGCTCGCAGGGAACGCTGATTTTCTCCTCTTTGAGTGCTGTGTTTACCGCACGGCGGATTAATCTTTTGGCGTTCGGACAGCCGAGGCCCTTTTTATCCCGGCGCAGAACGATCTTGTTTTTCATCAGGCTTTCCTCTTGTATGTTCTCTGAGCCTCTTTCTTTGCGGCTGGCTTTGCAGGCACTTTGGGAGCGGACTGCGGCGACGGTGTCCCGCGCTTTTTGTCGTCCTTTTCGTATGCCTCAATTATCCGCTGAACAAGGACATGGCGGACGACGTCCGCACCTGTGAGGTTGCAGATTTTGATGTCCTTCACGCCCTTAAGAACGCGCACAGCCTCCTTGAGACCGCTCAGCTTGTCGCCAGGCAGGTCAACCTGAGTCACGTCTCCCGTTATGACGGCCTTTGAGCCGAAGCCCAGACGGGTGAGAAACATCTTCATCTGCTCGCGTGAGGTGTTCTGTGCCTCGTCGAGTATGATAAAGCTGTCGTCCAGGGTCCGTCCGCGCATATAGGCCAGCGGCGCGACCTCTATGTTGCCGCGCTCCAAATATTTGTTGTAGGTCTCCGCGCCCAGCATATCGAAAAGCGCGTCGTAGAGAGGGCGGAGATAGGGGTCGACCTTGCTCTGCAGGTCGCCGGGAAGAAAACCCAGCCGCTCGCCCGCCTCGACGGCCGGACGCGTTAAAATGATGCGGTTGACCTCCTTTTTCCGGAAGGAGGCCACGGCGGCGGCCACGGCGAGATAGGTCTTTCCGGTACCGGCAGGCCCTATACCCAGTGTGATTGTATTGTTCTGAATCGCGTCTACATATTCCTTCTGGCCGACGGTCTTAGCCTTGACAGGCTTGCCCTTGGCAGTTATGCAGATGACGTCCCCGGCTATCCGGTCAATTTTGCTCTCCGCGCCCTCGCGGACAAGTTTTATGATATAGCGGACGTTCTGCTCGTCGATATTCTCGCCTCTGGCGGCGAGGGACAAAAGCCCCGTGATCGCCTTCTCCGCAAACATCACGTTTTCGGGTTCGCCGGTGATATGAAGCTCGGACTCGCGGTCTGTAACTCTGACGCCCAACTCGTTTTCAATGATGTTTATATTTCTGTCAAAGGAGCCGAAAACGCTGATTATCTGCTCCATCCTGTCCACGGTCATGATTCTCTCTGTCATCGAGTGTCTGTTTCCTCCTCATCGGCGGCCTTCGCCGCGTCAATCTCGAATTGCGTCAGCTCTTCGTCCTCCGCGATGTCCTGTACACATTCTGCCCTGAGCGTAGCTACCGCATAGCCCCCAGCAGAGGAAAAAGCTATGTGCTGCTCCACTATCTCACCGTCTTTACCGACGGAATGCCTAAGCACGCCTTCAAGCGCTCTTTGCAGGGCCTCTTTTATTTCGTTCTCCGTGAAGCTGTGCTCCACTATTTCATACTTTAAGGCTCTCTCACGCACAAAGGTAACGGGAAGGGTAAAAAGTCCCCTAATGCCCGCCCGATGTTCTTCTATGATAATATCACAATCGCCGCTTATAATTCTACTGCTACGGTAAAAATTTATACGATGTTTTCCCAGAACAAGGAAATATTGTCTGTATTCTCTACCGGAATAGATCTTTTCTGAATAAGTAAGCGGCATTACGGCGCTTATCTCATACCACGTACGTGCAAGCACACTGCCGCTCGCGTGGACTATACGCGGCTGTCCAAAGGAGCTGGGCACCACCCCGTCTATCAGCTTATCGCCATCTACCGCAGTCTGTCCGTTTACAAAAATCGGGTATCCGCGCAGTACGCTGAGCCGCTCAATAATGCCCGCTCTGGACGCGACGATTTTCACCGGCGCGTCTGTATCGAACAGCTCCGGCTTCTCCGTCGCCTCGCGCACCTGTATTCTCACACGGCTGCCAAAGACGGAGACCCCAACCCATTTGAGCTCGGGTATCTGCATTATAACCCGTGAGCGTATTATATCCGAAGAATATGAGGGCCAGAAGCTGCCGATATATATGCCGCTATCCTCCAGCGCATTTAGTATCTCCGTATCCGTAACCGTCTCGTTGCCGATTATTTCGATTTTCCAAACAAAAAGAGACGCAAGCAGTAGAAGTATACACAGCGCCAAAGGCAGCACCCAGAGCACAGGGCGGTAGCGAAGGCGCTTTGTCAAAAGCGGCGCGCCGCGTCTTTCAGTGATCTCAATATCGCAGCAGCTTTTTTTTGCAAAGCTTGCAATTTCATCGGCACAGTCCAGCCTGCATCTGAAAACTATCGTAAATTCGCCGGTCGGCTCCGGTCTCCAGAACTCAAGGGATTTTTCTGCGCATATATTCAGCACGCTCTCGGGGCAGGCGCCGGTGACCTTTATTACCGCATAGCCCCTTAATCTGTCGGACAATCTCTCCATTGCGTCACCTCAAACGAACTCGACGGCTATTACAAAACCTCTGATGACGATCTTCGTCCGAGTCATATAGGCGAGGCACAGATCCCGTCCCGACACACGGCAGCAGCCGTAGCGTGTACGTATCTCTATGCACTCCGGTGTCAGCAGACTCAGTCCTCCGTGGTTCTCCACATACACCTCGCTGGTGCCGGAGACCGTCACTCTCGCCGCCTCCGGCAGAACATCCGCAGGCAGCATCAGCTTCTCGGCAACGGACCATACGGGTTTTGCTTCACTCACGAAAATCACCACCTCAGATAAGACTATGCTCGCCAAAGCGTTTACAGCACCGCGGGGCAAGTTCGCGCGTCAAGCGGCATAGACTTTTTGGGGGAGGTGAGAGTTTGAAGCGTTATTTTTCGTTTTTCTTTGCGGCAACACTCACACTGGGGGTGCTGGCGGGACTTCTCATCTCCCCCTCCGAAGCGTATCAGTCCGCAAAAAGCAGCCTTGCGCTCTGCGCGGGAACAATAGTACCTTCGCTCTTTCCCTTTATGGTGGTCTCCAATATGATACTGCGCCTTGGACTGGCAGAGCGGCTTGGGAGGGCGTTCGAGCCGCTCGCCCGACGGCTTTTCCGCGTATCGGGAGCCGGCGCGACCGTCTTTGTCCTTAGTCTGGCGGGCGGCTACCCTCTGGGTGCGTTGACAGTATCGGAGCTGTATTCGGGTGGTAGGATCACAAGAAGCGAGGCAGGCCGTCTTCTGCGCTTTTGCGACAACTGCGGCCCCGCATTTATTGTCTCGGTAGCGGGAAGCTGCGTCTTTGGCAGCGCCCGTGTGGGTTTTTTCCTGTACGGCGTCCACGCGCTTTCCGCAGTTTTGGTGGGGACCATCTCCCGCCGCGGTACAGCTGACGCCACCGGCACCCCGCGCATAAAAGGGCAGAGCCTCTCCGCCGCGTTCACCGGAAGCGTCAGCCGAGCCTCTCTGACCTGTCTCTCCGTCTGCGGCTTCATCACTTTTTTCGGTGTGTGCATAGGGCTTCTGGACGCATGGAACTTCCTGCCCTCCCTCTGCGGGCG
>JAAYCC010000032.1 GCA_012729875.1 Clostridiales bacterium
GAGAGACAGACCCGGATCTTTTCTCCTCGGTAGTACACCAGATAATCGGCCAGCAGATATCCACCGCCGCACAGGAGACAATTTGGAGCCGCCTGAGGGGAAAAGTCCCTGCAATCAATGCGGATGCAATACTTTCGATACCGGACGGGGAGCTGCAGAGCATAGGTATCTCCTTTCGCAAAGCATCCTACATAAAGGCATTTGCGGAAAAAGTTCAATCCGGCGAGCTGGACTTAGATACCCTGAGCACAAAGACCGACCAAGAAGTAATAAGAGAACTCTCCTCCCTGAAGGGCGTCGGCATTTGGACGGCGGAGATGCTTCTCATATTCTGCCTGCAGCGCCCCGACGTTTTAAGCTTCATTGACCTCGGAATACATCGTGGCATGAGGATGCTCTACCGTCACAGAAGTATAAGCAGGGAGTTGTTTGACAAATATGCCCGGCGCTGTTCTCCCTGCGGAAGCGTGGCGAGCCTCTATCTCTGGGCGATATCAGGCGGAGCTATCCCCGAACTCACTGATCCCGCAAGTACAAAAAAGGACGGTGCAAAACGATGACAGAGAAATATTCCTGTACCATAGACGCCCCTTTCGGCACAATGTACGCGTTCGCGGAAAACGGCGCGCTGATTGCCCTGTCATTTACAGACGAGCAGTTTTCCGGATTTGCCGAGAATCCCGATTATCCGGTTTTTTCTGCTCTGCGCCTCTGGGCAGCGGACTATTTTTCCGGCAGGGAGCCTAAAACCGTACCGCCGCTTCGTCCACACGGTACGCCCTTTCAGCTTGAGATATGGGATATGCTCCTCAAAATACCTTACGGTAAAGTCGTCACCTACGGCGAGCTGGCAGAGAACTGCGCCAAAAACCGAGGTATTGCCAAAATGTCTGCACAGGCCGTGGGCGGCGCCGTCGGGCGCAATCCCATAGCCGTCATCATACCCTGTCACCGGGTGATAGGAGCCGGCGGAAACCTCACGGGATACGGCGGCGGGCTTCATCTCAAGCTGAAGCTTCTGGAACTGGAGGGCGTCGTCACATCAGACATGTATTTCCCTGTGCAATAGGGTCAAGGCGCTTTATCTTGTATTGCGAAATTGATTGAGATATAATATTACAAACAACCATTTGAGAGGAGTCCGCTTTGGAAAACACAAGAGAAAAAGCAATACTCGCAGGGCTGTCCGCAAGCTCCATGACTGAGGACGAGCGCTCAACCGAGAGCAGCATGGAGGAGCTCATCTCCCTTGTAGAGACAGCGGGCGGCGAGGTAGCGGGCTACGTTTTACAAAACCGCGCATCCCCCGACCCCAGGAGCTTCATAGGCGAGGGCAAAATCCGCGAGATCAAGGAACTGATAGAGCTAAACGACTGCAATCTAGCGGTCTTTGACAATGAGCTCTCCCCGTCTCAGATGCGAATCCTCTCTGAGGATCTTGGCGTAAAGGTTCTTGACCGCAGCGGTCTCATCCTGGATATATTCGCCCAGCGCGCGCAGACCCGCGAGGGTAAACTGCAGGTGGAGCTGGCGCAGTACGAGTACCTGCTCCCCAGACTTATGGGAATGTGGTCCCACCTTGTCCGACAGACAGCGTCGGGCGGCTCTTCGCCCATAGGCACACGGGGCCCCGGCGAAACACAGCTCGAGACCGACCGCAGACATATCAGGCGCAAGATACAAAAGCTGCGTGCGGAGCTGGAGGATGTACGCCGCGTGCGCGGCACACAGCGCCGCCGCCGTGAAAAAAACTCCATGCCGGTTGTCTGCCTTGTGGGCTATACAAACGCAGGCAAATCCACTCTACTGAACAGCCTAACAAACGCCGATATCCCGGCCAATGACAGGCTTTTCGATACGCTGGACACGACCACGAGGCGCATGAACGTCAGCGAGACTCAGGAGATACTTCTCTCCGACACCGTCGGCTTTATCCGCAAGCTGCCGACACACCTCATAGAGGCGTTCAAGGCGACTCTTGAGGAGCTCTCCTACGCCGACCTGCTGCTCCATGTCATTGATCTTTCCAATCCCGACTGGGAAAATCAGGCCGCGGTGGTGGACGAGCTTATAGGCCAGCTTGCTTCGGATAAGACCCCATGCATACGCGTTTTCAACAAATGCGATGTATACAGTTCAGATCTTCCCCGCGGCGATAATTCCATATGCATCTCCGCAAAAACCGGAGAGGGTACGGAAGAGCTGCTGAAAGCCATCTCTGCAATTCTCGAAAACGGTAAAAGGCGCGTGAGTCTCCTGCTCCCCTACGCAGACGCCGCTGTCCTGGATATGCTGCGCCGCGAGGGGGCGCTCCTATCCTCAGAGTACACCGACGATTGTATCAAGGCAGAAGCCATAATAAGGCCGGAGCTTTGGGGGCAGATTCGCGGCTTTGTCAGCGAGAATACGGAGGATTGAATATGCCGGACTCATATCTTGTCCCCGCCGGGTACGGTGAAGCGGAGCTGATCGAAAAAAAATCCCGCTTTATCGGCAGGGTCTGGCGCACGGACACAGAGGCGGAAGCGCTGTACCGCATCCGTGAGACCCGCGAAAATCACCGCGACGCCACCCACAACGTCTATGCCTACATCATCCGCGACAACAATCTGACCCGCTACTCCGACGACGGCGAACCCTCAGGTACCTCAGGTATGCCGACGGTGAATGTCTTTGCGGGAGAGAACATACAAAATGTCTGCTGTGTTGTGACACGCTACTTTGGCGGCACACTTCTCGGTACGGGCGGTCTTGCACGCGCCTACTCCAAAGCCGCCAAAATGGCTCTCGAGTCCGCCGGTATTGCACAGATGGCACAGTGGTCCGTATTGAAGCTCATCTGTCCATACGGCTTCTACGAGACCGCAATACATATAGCGGAGGACTGCGGCGCTGTCATACGAGACTCTGACTTCGGCGTCGATATCATGCTCACCGTCCTTGTCCCATGCGAAAGCGCCATGGATTTTGAAGACAAGATCATCAGCCTTTCCTCCGGAAGAGTTCGCTGTGAGCACGCAGCGCATGAGTATATAGCTGTGAAAATACTGTGAGAAAACTACATTTATTAGTCAAAACGGGGCGTTTTCGACGGTTTCGAATGCGCCCCGGAAATATTTTTTAAAAAAAGAGGGGAAATGACAGGCAATGTCGTATAAGTTACTAGACCAATTATAGGGCAGATTCGGAGGTGTTTGAAAAATGGCCTGCGCAAGGGAAAAACGAGAGGAGCTGGAAAAGCTTCTAATCTGTGATAACGGAGTGCACGCAGCCGGTTCCAAAGGCCGCCTTGTCCCCGAAGAGCAGGACAATATACGCACCTGTTTTCAGAGGGATGTCGACCGCATCACCCACGCCAAAGCCTTTCGAAGGCTCAAGCACAAGACCCAGGTATTCCTCCAGCCGGAGGGCGACCACTACCGCACCCGCCTGACACACACGCTCGAGGTCTCCCGAATTGCGCGCACTATTTCCCGCGCTCTCATGCTCAACGAGGATCTCACGGAGGCGATCTCCCTCGGTCACGACATAGGCCACACCCCCTTCGGTCACGCCGGCGAAAGAGCGCTCAACGAGATTTTCCCCGGGGGCTTCCGCCACTATGAGCAGAGCCTTCGCGTTGTCGACTCCATAGAGAAGTCCGGCAGAGGTCTGAATCTCTGCTACGAAACACGCATGGGCATACTACACCACACCGAAGGCGCTCCCGACGACACTCTGGAGGCAATAGCCGTTCGCCTCTCGGACAGGATAGCATATATAAACCACGACACTGACGACGCGATACGCGCCGGCATAATAACCGCGGAGGATCTGCCGTTTCTTGTGCACGGCCTCATGGGAGACAGCTCTAGCGAACGTATAAACGCCACGCTGACCGATCTCATCGAAAACAGTCAGGGCGGTGAGATAAAAATGTCCGATGAAATGACAGGGGCCGTCGAATGCTTCCACAAATTTATGTTTGACGCAGTATACAGCAATCCCAGGGCCAAGAGCGAGGAGTCAAAGGTCATTGATATACTCGGCGGCATCTGGGACTACTACGCCGGCGACCCCGCAAGGCTCCCCGAGGACTATCGCCGGATAGCCGACAGCGAGGGAGTCGGGCGTGCGGTGTGCGACTATGTGTCCGGCATGACCGACGACTACGCCATATACAAGTTCGAAGAAATATACATTCCCGCCGCATGGCATGTAAAATAGTTGGCTAGGCGGCGCAAAATTTTCACCAAGGAGGCGACGGCATGGCTTTTCCCGAGAGCTTTCTTCAGGAACTCACAGCGCGCAGCGAAATAACCGACGTCGTCTCTCAGTATGTCAAGCTCACGAAGCGCAGCGGCGCAAACCTCTTTGGGCTATGCCCCTTTCACAGCGAGAAAACGCCCTCGTTCTCCGTTTCGCCCGAAAAGCAGATATACCACTGCTTCGGCTGCGGCAAGGGCGGCGGCGTCATAAACTTCATAATGGAGATTGAAAACCTGTCCTACCCGGACGCTGTGCGCTTTCTCGCAAAGAGGGCGAACCTGGAGATCCCCGAATCCGCGCCCGATGAGAACCGCCACAGGCGTGAGCGTATGCTCGAGCTGAACCGCGACGCGGCGAGGTTCTTCCACGACTGCCTGATGGCCCCCGGCGGCGAGATTGCGCGCCGCTATGTGGACAGGCGAAAAATAGGCGGCGCAATGGTCACGCGCTTTGGTCTGGGCTTCGCCCCCGACTCCTGGGACAGCCTAGTAAACGCCATGAGAGACAGAGGCTACACAAATGCTGAGCTCCACGACGCGGGGCTTGCCCGAGTCTCAAAAAAGGGCGGCGGTATTTACGATACCTTCCGAAACCGTCTGATGTTTCCTGTCATAGATGTGCGCGGAAGCGTCATAGGTTTTTCGGGACGTATCCTAGACGAAGGCGAGCCAAAGTACATGAACAGCCCCGAAACGCTCGTTTTTAATAAAAGCCGCAATCTTTTTGCCATGAATTTGGCTAAAAAGTCTAAAAAGGGATATATAATTTTGTCTGAGGGCAACATAGATGTCGTGGCGCTGCATCAGGCGGGCTTCGACTGCGCCGTGGCCTCGCTGGGCACCTCGCTCACTCCGGAGCAGGCCCGGCTCCTCTCCAACTACACCAGAGAGGTCGTCATTGCATATGACTTCGACGCGGCGGGGCAGAAAGCCTCCCAGCGCGCTATCGGTATCCTCGAACAGCTTGACATTCGCGTGCGCGTTCTGCGCATGGAGGGCGCCAAGGACCCAGACGAGTTCATCAAAGCATTCGGTGCGCCCGCCTTTGAAAATCTTGTGATGCGCTCTGAAAACCACATAGAATACCTTCTGTCGGACGCCGCCTCAAAATACGACCTGACTGTTGACGAAAGCCGCGTGGCATTCCTCAAGGACGCTGTGGCACTTATCGCAAACCTGCCCGGTGCAGTAGCGCGCGAGGTCTACTCCATGAAAGCGGCCGAGATGGCAGGCGTGTCAGGTGAGGCAGTCCATTCCGAGGTCGACCATCTGCGAAAGCGAAAACTGTCCGCAGAGAAAAAAAAGCTCGAGGCGGAGGTGTCGCGTCCCGTCAGGACAAACCAGCCCAGAGTAAGGAGTCTGCGCTACGAAAATATCCGCAGCGCCAAGGCCGAGGAGGGTCTTATCAGGCTTCTGTTTGCCGACCCCTCCTTGCTTTCCTCGGATCAAGTCTTGGATCAGGATGATTTTTCTTCGGAGGTTCTGGGCAGATGCTTCGCAGAACTCACAAGGCAGATACGTTCGGGCGGCACACCCTCTCTGCCGATGATGGCAGAACTTTTCACCGGAGACGAGATGTCGCTTCTAACCGGGATAATTGCCGAGCCTCAGGACATGGCAAACTCGGAAAAGGCGCTCGACGATTACATAGAAATAATAAAAATGGAAAAGCTCACAGCAAAGCGCGGAGAGAACTCCGCCGCCGAGCTCAATGAGCTTGCCGAAAAGCTCAGAAAGAGCAAAGGGTATGGGAGGAAAAAAGATGGCGGCAAAGGCTGATAAAGAAACCGCAAAGGGAAAAGAAAAGGAAAAGGATTTGGACGAAATCCTCGACGAAACCGCTGAAAAGGAGAAGAAAGAGCAGGCGGACAAGCCCTCTGAAAAGACTGTTGAAGAGCGGCTGCAGGAGCTCATTGAAAAGGGAAAAACAGCTGGAAAGCTCACCAGCAAAGAGCTTATGGACGTTCTGGAAAACCTCAATCTGGACGCGGAGCAGATCGACAAATTTTACGACCAGCTTGAAAACCTAGGCATAGAGACAACGGGTGACGACTACCTTGCACCCATCGACGAGGAGGCTCTCCCCGAGCTGGAAGAGCTGGACGAGATCGAGGAAGTCACCGAAGATGAGATTGCGGACACAGAGGCGTTGGTAGACACCTTCTCCACCGACGACCCCGTCCGCATGTACCTCAAGGAGATCGGAAAGATCGCGCTTCTCACCCCCGAGGAGGAAGTGGAGCTGGCCATACGCATGTCCGAGGGCGACGAGGAGGCAAAGCGCCGTATGGCGGAGGCAAACCTGCGTCTGGTTGTCTCAATTGCAAAGCGCTATGTGGGCCGCGGAATGCTCTTCCTCGACCTCATACAGGAGGGCAACCTCGGTCTAATTAAGGCCGTCGACAAGTTCGACTATACCAAGGGCTACAAATTTTCCACCTATGCAACATGGTGGATACGTCAGGCCATCACACGCGCCATTGCCGACCAGGCTCGCACCATCCGCATACCCGTACACATGGTCGAGACCATAAACAAGGTCATCCGGGTCTCCCGTCAGCTCCTGCAGGAACTGGGACACGACCCGTCGCCGGAGGAGATCGCCGAGGAGATGGGTATGCCCGTAGAAAAGGTGCGCGATATCCTTAAGATCGCGCAGGAGCCCGTCTCTCTGGAGACGCCTATAGGCGAAGAGGAGGACAGCCACCTTGGCGACTTCATCCCCGATGAGGACGCCTCCGAGCCCAGCGAAGCGGCCTCCTATACTCTGCTGAAGGAGCAGCTTATAACTGTACTGTCCACCCTCACACCAAGGGAGGAAAAGGTTCTGCGTCTGCGCTTCGGCCTTGACGACGGCAGGACACGCACTCTGGAGGAGGTGGGCAAGGAGTTCAACGTCACCCGTGAGCGTATCCGCCAGATAGAGGCCAAAGCCCTGCGCAAACTCCGCCACCCCAGCAGATCAAAAAAACTGAGGGACTTTTTAAATTAACATAAAAATGCCCTGTCTTAAATATTTACAGCCCCTGC
>JAAYCC010000207.1 GCA_012729875.1 Clostridiales bacterium
ACAGACAGTGGCGTATCTTAGAATATGCTCCGTCGGCATGGTTTTTATTGTAGCATTCAACGCTGTAAGCGGCATTTTTCGCGGCGTAGGCAACTCCAAATCGCCCCTGCTCTTTATAACGATTTCCTGCTGCATAAACATTGTCGGCGATCTTATACTTGTAGGTATATTCAAGCTGGATGCGGCCGGTGCCGCCATCGCGACCGTTTTGGCACAGGCTATAAGCGTCATATTTTCGCTGGTAAAGATCAAGCGCGGAGGACTGCCCTTCGAGGTCACGCGCGGCGACTTCAAAAATTCAGGGAGGAAATTAGGCGAGATCATCAAAATAGGCGGCCCGATCGCCGCCGAAGAGGGCCTCGTAAGCGTGTCATTCCTTATCCTCATGGGTATTATTAATACTCTGGGACTCGTGGCCTCCGCCAGTATCGGTATAGCGGAAAAGCTGTTTTTGTTCCTTGCCATAGTGCCTCTGTCATTTATGTCGGGGCTGTCTGCGTTCGTGGCGCAGAATGTGGGAGCAAGGCAGGAGAGAAGAGCGCTGCAGGCTACGAGAATCGCTATGGGCGTCTCCTTCTGCTTCGGGATTCTAATGTTCCTTATGACATATTTTGAGGGTGATCTTCTGGCCCAATGCTTTGAGAAGAACCCGGCTGTCATTGATGCCACTGCTGATTATCTGCGGGGCGTTTCCGGCGAATACCTGCTAATTCCGATTGTATTTTGTTTTCTGGGCTACTTCAACGGTGTGGGAAAGACCCGCTTTGTGCTCATTGAGGGACTTGTCGCATCCTTTCTTGTCAGGATACCACTGTCCTATTACTTCAGCCGCCTGCCTGACACAGACCTCTATACTATAGCTTTGGCGGTGCCGGTTT
Organism: Clostridiales bacterium; assembly: GCA_012729875.1. Lineage (GTDB taxonomy): Bacteria > Bacillota > Clostridia > Oscillospirales > Oscillospiraceae > UBA2658. The sequence goes on from JAAYCC010000207.1 coordinate 879, forward strand.
CAGCCATGGTCAGCCTTATCATGTGTGTGGGCTATTTTGTTTTTGTGAGAAAGGAAAGGCTGAAATTGAATGTGTCTGCCCGGCGGGAATAAATAATATATTTTTATAGCTCTTTAGCAGGCTTAAAATAAAGCCTGCTATTTTTATGGAAAGTCAGCTTGACATTTTGGCGGAAGTCGCTATAATAGAAATATGGAAAGCATACTTTACGAAGAAAGAGGGGAAATTGTGAAAAACAGATTAGAGGAAATCCGCAAAGCTAAAGGAATAAAGCAGGAAGAACTGGCCTCGGCTCTTGAAGTCTCCAGACAGACAATAGGTTCTTTGGAAAACGGGCGCTACAATCCTTCGATTATGCTTGCTTTTAAGATTGCTCGGTTTTTTAATATGAGTATTGAAGATATTTTTATTTACGAGGACGAAAACTAATTAAACTAATTAGAAGATCATAACTCCATTACAGTATCGGTTTAGTAATATTTGTTATGACTTGCATTGTTATTGCTTTCTGCCTTCTTGTCAGTACACAACAAATTTGTTGACAATTGCGGTTTTTATGGTAAAATTATATGGCTGAATTTATATATATTGCTATGAAAAAGTCAGCGAAGGGAACGCAGTGCTAAGCGAGGGGGAAATGGTGAGAGCTCCCCATGTGCGCTTTTCGCAGCCGCTTTGGAGCGCCCCGCGAGAGCGGGCGGCCGGTCGCCGATATCCGATCTCCGAGAGACCCCGGATGGGGTGAATTAGGGTGGTACCGCGAAGTTACGCTTTCGCCCCTATGCAGGGGACGATAGCGTTTTTTTATATTGATATTGATTATTGATAGTGTTTTAGGAGAGAAATAAAATGGAAAAGTACGGACTTAACGAGCTCAGAGAAAAATTCCTGGCATTTTTCGAAACTAAGGGGCACCTGCGTCTGCCAAGCTTTTCGCTTATTCCGCAGAACGACCCGTCTCTGCTGCTGATAAACGCCGGCATGTCCCCTATGAAGACATGGTTTACCGGCGAGCAGGAGCCGCCGTGCAGGCGGGTCACCACCTGTCAGAAGTGCATCCGCACTCCGGACATTGAAAACATCGGCAAGACAGCCCGCCACGGCACCTATTTTGAGATGCTGGGCAACTTCTCCTTTGGGGACTATTTTAAGAAAGAAGCCATCAACTGGGCATGGGAGTTTCTGACAAGTCCGCAATGGGTCGGCCTTGATCCAGACAGGCTCTATCCCTCCGTCTACCTTGAAGATGGCGAGGCGGCCGAGATCTGGCGAAACGACATCGGGATGCCCGACGAGCGAATTTTCCGCTTCGGGAAAGAGGACAACTTCTGGGAGCACGGCTCCGGTCCGTGCGGCCCCTGCTCAGAGATATACTATGACCGCGGACCGGAATTCGGCTGCGGCAAGCCGGGCTGTACCGTCGGCTGCGACTGCGACCGATTTATAGAGGTCTGGAACCTCGTCTTCACGCAGTTCGGCAACGACGGCAAAAACAACTACACCGAGCTTGTTCAAAAGAACATCGACACCGGTATGGGGCTGGAGAGACTTGCGGTAGTCTGCCAGGGCGTGGACAGCCTGTTCGATGTTGACACCGTCATGAACATAACAAACAAGGTATCTGAGATAACCGGTGCGACCTACAATCAGACGCATGAGCGCGACGTATCCCTGCGCATTATTACCGACCATATCCGCTCCTCGACTTTCATGATCTGCGACGGCGTTCTGCCGTCTAATGAGGGGCGAGGCTATGTTCTGCGCCGTCTGCTCCGCCGTGCGGCGCGTCACGGACGTCTCCTGGGCGTCACGGAGCCCTTCCTCTATGAGGTCTGCGATACAGTTGTTGACGAGAATGCAAATGCATACCCCGAGCTTGCGCAGCGCCGGGACTATATCACCCGTGTCATAAGGACAGAGGAGGAAAACTTTGCCCGCACCATTGACACAGGCATAAAAATATTCAACGACTATATGGAAGAATTCAAGGCAGCCGGCGAGATGGTCTTTTCCGCCGAAGCCGCCTTCAAGCTCCACGACACATACGGTTTCCCGATAGACCTGACTGAGGAGATGGCGGGGGAGCAGGGGCTGTCAGTGGACCGTACGGCATTTGCCGAGTGCCTGAAAGAACAGAAAGACCGCGCCCGCGCCGCCCGCGGCGATATGTCCGAGGCATGGCAGGGCGTTGATCTGGGACTGGACAACACTCCCACCGTCTTTACCGGATACGAAGCCCTGGAGGACAGGGCGAAGCTTCTCGCTATAGTCATAGATAACGAAATCAGCTCCAGCATTGGCGAGGGCACTGAGGGCTTTATCGTTCTGGACAGGACCCCGTTCTACGCCGAAAAGGGCGGACAGGTCGCCGACCACGGCGTGATAAAGCTCGGCGGGAGCGAGTTCACCGTCACCGACGTCCAGTACAACAAGGGAGAGAAGATACTGCACCACGGCGTAATGTCCAAGGGCAGACTGTCCGTGGACGACGAAGTGACCGCATGCGTGGATACTGTTCGCCGTAAAGCGATTATGCGCGCACACAGCGCGACGCACCTTCTGCAGAAGGCTCTGCGCACAGTGGTGGGCGACCATGTGGAACAGGCCGGCTCCCTTGTCGAGCCCGACAAGCTCCGCTTTGACTTTACCCACTATTCCGCTATCTCCGAGGAAGAGCTGGACAAGATTGAAAAAATGGTCAACGAGACTATTCTTGAGGATTATCCGGTTGAAATAAGGGAGATGCCGATTGACGAGGCAAAAAAGCTGGGCGCTATGGCTCTGTTTTCCGAGAAATACGGCAGTATGGTACGCGTTGTATCCATGGGGGATTACTCAATCGAACTCTGCGGCGGCACCCACCTCGGCAACACAGCCAAGATAGGCCCCTTCCGTATCCTGAGCGAGTTTTCCGTCGCCTCCGGAGTGCGGCGCATAGAGGCAATAACCGGAGAGCTTGTGATGGATGAGATGCGCCGCGGGTCGAAGGTCGTCCGCAACATCTCAGAGGCTATGAAGACCAATCCTGCGGAGATTGAGGATAAATTCGAGCAGCTCCTGGCCGAGTTCAAAAGCTCCAGGAAGCTGGTGGAGAAGCTTCAGGCACAGCAGCTCAAGCTGGAGGCTGAGCGCGTGCTGTTCGGAGCCAAGACCGTCAAGGGCCTCAGGATAATAACCGGAGTGTTCCCCGACATGACTGGAGACGAGCTGCGGCAGATGGGAGATATGCTCCGCGACCGCGACGAAAACGCAGTCGCCGTTCTGGCGTCCTCGACCGGCGGTAAGATCGCCGTTGCATCGGTCTGCGGCGATGGAGCCATCAAAAAAGGCGTCCGGGCGGGGGATCTTATAAAGCATGTCACCTCCATCACAGGGGGCAGCGGAGGCGGAAAGCCCGAGCGCGCGATGGGCGGAGCCAAGGATGAGCTGAAGCTTGACGATGCTCTTGCAAGTGTGGACAATTTTGTTGACGAAAAGGTAAAGGACTGAAGGAGGTATATCCGTGTCAGACTGCATTTTCTGTAAAATAATTGCGGGGGAGATCCCTTCCGACAAGATCTATGAGGACGACATGACCGTCGCGTTCCGCGACCTGCACCCGCAGGCGCCCGTCCACTTTCTGGTGGTTCCAAAGAAACACATAGAGTGCGCGGCTGATATCACTGCGGAGAATTCCGCAGAGGTTGCCCGCTGCTTTGAGGTCATTGCAAAGCTGGCGGAGCAGGAGAAGCTCCAGGGCGGCTTCCGCGTTATCAACAACTGCGGCGAAAATGCCGGACAGACTGTACCTCATATCCATTTCCATGTCCTTGCAGGAGAGGTAATGGGGGAGAAGATCATCTGAAAATCAAGGCGGGCCGGTGAGGTATCGGCCCGCTGTTTTCAAGAATAACGCACAGCTATATTGTTGTAGTGTTTTTTGATATCATGCTGCCGGCCGGCGGTTTGTGACAGGTGGTATTATGAATATAAAGTACCATGCGTAAACTGGCTTCTGTGGCCGCCTCATTTTCAGCGGCCGTATTTCTCGCGCACTATCTTGTACCAGACGGTTACTGCTGGACTTGCGCGGCAGTCTGCGGACTGCTGTGTTTTGCCGCCCTCTTTTTCAGAGACGAGGCGAGACTGCGCATTATACTCGTGACCCTTGCTGCGGCTGCCGGCTTTTCTGCGTGTGCCGTATCGTACTCGGCCAAGAATATGCCGGCTATGGAGTTTGCCGGGCGAGAGGCGGCGATTGAGGCAAAGATAGTGGAATATCCCGTGGTTCACGACCACTATTCCGTTGTGACTGTAAGGCTCTGCGGGGACGGCCAGCCGAAGGTCAGGGCGCTGCTGTACTGCTATGATGAGACCCTGCCCGACCTCCGTCCGGGCGATTATGTGA
>JAAYCC010000208.1 GCA_012729875.1 Clostridiales bacterium
GAAAACGGCTTTTTCTTTACTGATGACATCAGGGAAGACCTTCTCGGCATCGCATCTGTCCACCCGATTCGTGAGGATATAATTGAAGGTCTTTTGAAGAAAAGAAATGCGGACAGATCTGTACTTACCGAGCTTTTGGAGCAGGGGAAGATAGCGGAATTTTCATACGGAGGGAGAAAGTTCTACAAAAGAAATCTCCTGTTCAAAGAGTGAGTTCGGCTGTTGACATATCAGAGATGTAAATGTAGAATATAAACAGCTTAAATCTGAAAAGACTGCAATGTGCTCTCGCGCAGACTCTGCCCGGGAGTGCAGGGCTAATAGCTTTTTACCTGACCGTGAGGTGTTTCCAAGCGGGAAGGCGCGCACCCGGCCTGTGCGTTTTTTTGCCGTGTCGCTCCCTTTCTGCACCAAACTGCGGACAGGGGGCTTTTATTATTTGCGAAAGGAGATGGATCACGGTGGAAAAGAGAATAGGTATAGTCGGTATTGTGATCAATGATCTGTCCTGCGCTGAGCGGGTGAACGTTGTTTTACATGAGCATGCGGAGCTTATAGTGGGAAGAATGGGGCTTCCTTACAGGGAGCGCGGAGTATCGGTCATATCCCTTATTGTGGATGGCAGCAACGACGAGATCAGCGCTTTGACAGGGAAGCTCGGCAGGATAGCCGGCGCGTCGGTCAAATCCATGGTTGCAAAGAGCAGCCTGTGAAGCAAAAGGAGAGATATTATGGGCTTTCTTGAAAAGTACAAAAAAGAGTTCGAAGAATATGACAGACTGGACCACGATTTTATAGACGACGATAAGATCTGGAGTATCCTCAACAAATGGGACAACCCTTCAAAAGAGGATGTTCGGCGCGTTCTGAAAAAAGCAGAGCAGTGCATAAGGCTTGAGCCGGAGGAGACGGCGATACTCCTGCAGAATAAGGACGAGGGGCTGCTGCAGGAGATGTATGAGCTGGCGCACCGGCTTAAGGAAGAGGTTTACGGAGACCGAATCGTATTTTTTGCACCGCTCTACATAAGCGACGAGTGCGCAAATAACTGCGTATACTGCGGCTTCCGCAGCAGCAACACCGCAATGCGCCGCAAGACTTTGAGTATGGATGAAATCGAGCAGGAAGTTCGGATCATGATAGAGGAGGGACAGAAGCGCACTGTTCTCGTCTATGGGGAATCGCCCTCAACTGAGGTCGGCTTCATGTGCGATACCATAAAGAAAGTATACGGTGTGAAGACTGAGCACGGAGAGATAAGGCGTGCGAATATAAACTGCGCCCCTCTGACTGTCGAGGAGCTCAGAGAGCTGAAAAAGGTCGGAATAGGTACTTTTCAGGTGTTTCAGGAGACGTATCACCACGAGACCTATAGTAGAATGCATCCCAAGGGGACCATTAAGGGACATTACCGCTGGCGGCTCTACTGCATGGACAGAGCGCAGGAGGCGGGAGTAGACGATAACGGTATAGGCGTCTTGTTCGGACTTTACGACTGGCGCTTCGAAGTTATGGGACTTTTATATCACACTATACATCTCGAGGAGACCTTTAACGGCGTAGGACCTCATACGATCTCTTTTCCCCGCATCACCCCCGCCACCGGAACGCCGTTTTCAATCAATCCCAAGTACGCAGTAAGTGACAGCGACTTCAAAAAACTTGTTGCTATTCTGCGCCTGTCCGTCCCATACACAGGACTTATATGCACGGCGCGAGAGCCGGAAAACGTTCGAAAGGAGGTCATTCCCTTCGGCGTATCCCAGATTGACGCGGGGACACGGATAGGAGTAGGCGCCTATGCCCAATCAAGAAAAGCAAATGAGCTTCCGGATAAGGAGCAATTTACAATAAGTGATTCCCGCTCATTGGACGGGGTTGTGAGCGAAATCTGCGATATGGACTATATACCGTCTTTTTGTACGGCCTGTTATCGCGCCGGGCGCACGGGCGAGGAATTTATGAAGGTGGCAAAATCAAAATTTGTACATAATTTCTGCATCCCGAACGCGATTTTTACATTTAAGGAATATCTGCTTGATTACGCTTCTCC
>JAAYCC010000209.1 GCA_012729875.1 Clostridiales bacterium
CATTGGCGAGGCTCTCCATCCAATTGTCAACAAGCGCATGCTCGGGAGCCATGACCATATAGGTCGCCCCGAACAGAGTGTCGGGTCTGGTAGTGAATACGGCAATATCATCACCGGTGGTCGCCCTAAACATTAACTCTGCACCGGTAGACCGTCCTATCCAGTTGCGCTGCTGAATTTTAACGCGCTCAATAAAATCAACCTCGTCCAGATCATCTATTAGGCGCTGGGCATAGTCTGTGATCTTCAGCATCCACTGGCTCTTTTCCTTTCGGACGACCTCGGACCCGCAGCGCTCACAGACGCCGTTTACGACTTCTTCGTTTGCAAGCACGCACTTGCAGGAGGTGCACCAGTTTACGGGCATACTCGCCTTATATGCGAGGCCCTTGTCGAACATCTGAAGGAATATCCACTGAGTCCACTTGTAGTAGTCGGGGTCTGTGGTGTCTATGACCCTGTCCCAGTCAAATGAGAAACCAAGCATCATAAGCTGCTCGGTAAAACGCTTTATGTTTTTCTCGGTCACTTCCCGGGGGTGCATATGGTTTTGTATCGCAAAGTTCTCGGTCGGCAGGCCAAAGGCATCAAAGCCTATCGGAAACAAGACGTTATAGCCCTGCATACGGCGCTTTCTGACGATGATATCCATGGCCGTATAGGGTCTGGGGTGTCCTACGTGGAGTCCCTGACCGGAGGGGTATGGAAACTCAATGAGAGCATAAAACTTCGGCTTTTTGCTGGCGCTTGACGCCGCATAAGTTTTTTCTTCCAGCCATCTTTTCTGCCACTTCTTTTCAATTGACGTAAAATCGTACTTCATTGCCTGCTTCAGTCCTCTATTCCTTGAGCCGCCCGAGGGCAGCCATATTATTTATCTTTCTCCGACTATGGCAGAGATGTCAACATCCTCGGCATCCGCCCAGAGACGCTCCAGACCGTAGAACTCACGGGCCTCCTCCATGAAGACATGAACTATAACACAGCCGTAGTCCAGAAGGACCCAGCCTCCCGCACGGTAGCCCTCGCGGTGGATGATCCGCTCGCCGTTTTCCTCCATAACCTTTTCAACCTCGTCGCAGAGATTTTTGATCTGGGTCGTGGAGTTTGCCGTGCAGATGACAAAATAGTCCGCCAGAACACTTATATCGGATATTTTGAGAAGCTTGATGTCACGGCCGATCCTCTTTGCGAGGACGCCTACAATAGTTTCAGCCATTTGCTGAGCTGTCATCATAAGATATAATCCTTTCTTATCCATTAAAAGGTCGCAAAAAATATGTTGCTTTGCTCATAAGAGCAAATCATACCGCTGTCAATCGCTGAGATAGCGGAGCTTTTCGGCCTGCAACAAATCTTTCATCCATGGGAAGTCGTTATAGACTTTGGATCCGTCTGTCGCAGCCAGGTCATTGGGATCAATATGGTATTGCCCGTCAGAGCCGGGAGCAGTGGGGTTTGTCCAAACAAGAATATTGCAGTCTTCCTTAGTGATGTCGTCCTTTATGGGATTAATGGTTGAGTTGAGCATCTCTATCCACTCGTCAACATCTATTTTAACATAAGATACGTCGTTTACAAAGGCGCCCGTGGTCGGCATGGTATTTATTGCAATATCTTTGATCGACATCCCGAGGAACTCCTTCGCATACCACTGGAGGTTTCTGTAGCTCAGGTCTGTTTTGGAGTTGTCGAGGATGATGCTGGCCACCTGATATAGCTTGAAAACATTTTTTGTTGCCATGAACTGCTCGGCCGCAGCCATGAGCAGCCCGTGCTGAACATCGAGACGCTGTATATCCCCCATTGCATAATCTGCGCGATAACGGAACACGCCCAGCGCATCATAGCCGTTAAGTAACTGATAGCCCTTTTTCACATGGATCTCAAATACGTATTCAAATACTCCGTCCTTGTCATTGTCTGAATAGTCTTCATAGTCCATATCCTGCGGAACATCGAAATACACTCCGCCCATGGCATCAATAACATCTACAAAACAATTTGTATCAACAATAATATAGTTATCAGGGCGGAAACCGGCCACGCCCTCAACAGCGTCCATAAGTGTATCTATACCGCCGTTTTTGCTGTGAAATACCGCGTTGATCTTTCTTGCAGTCTTATCATCATAGTTTACCATCGTGTCTCTAGGTATAGATACTACATTAGCAGTGTTATTAATGGAGTCATAACGCATAACCATAATGGTATCGGTATTATAGCCTTCCTGGTCATCGCCTACCACAAGAAGTGTAAAGACTCCTTCCTTCCTGTTTTCACCGGAAACATTAACAGCTTCGCCTTCGGTAGTTTCATTATCTTTATCTATGTCCGGCGCTTTAGTGGAAATCACCCAGTACAGATAGGCTCCGCCTACTAAAAGTAAAACAACAGCCAAAGCTATAAGCCAGCCTCTGCCCTTATGTTTTTTATTCTTGCCGTTTTCTGCGTTATTTATATTATCGCCGCCCTTATCGGCGCTGTTATCTGTTTTGGCTGTGCGGTTGTCCTTTTTTTCACCGAACATTTTCATTGGATGAGCATCCTTTCAGTTTTAGGTTGTCATATGTTCTATAGAGAGACAAAGCCTCTCTATCTCTTGTTTATAAGCCACTCCATAGCTCTCTCCGAGCTGATATGCGGCTTTGCACCGCGGCGTTCAAGCTCCTTTAAGCTCATTTGAAATCCCAGTATAAGGGCTTCATCAAGATCTTTATAGGCAAGAGAGCGGAGCTCCTCAACTCCCTCAAAGTCGCGGTTTGGCTCGATATAGTCGGCTATATAGATGATTTTTTCAAGAAGGCTCATACCCGGTCTGCCGGTCGTGTGCCAGAATATAGCGCTGTATACCTCGTCGGATACACCAAACAGCTCTCTCGACAAAGCCGCTCCGGTTTTGGCGTGCAGCAGCTTATAGTTGGCTCTCTCCTCAATATCCGTCATAATACCATACTGTTCACATAATTTCAACTGCTCGGG
>JAAYCC010000210.1 GCA_012729875.1 Clostridiales bacterium
GTTGCCATGATGACAGGCAGAGCCCGTGTTCCCGGGTCTGCCCTCAGCTTCTTGAGTATCGTCACCCCGTCGTCGCCGGGCAGCATGACATCCAGAAGCAGAAGCTCGGGAGTTTTGGTCTTGAGCGCTTCGAAAAGCTCCACGCCGCTCACAAAGCCCTCGGCCTCATAGCCCATAGACTGCAGCGTATATATCTCGATGTCCCGTATGCTGGCGTCGTCCTCTACACAGAAGATCATAGCTCGCTCTCCCCTTTGTGAACGCCGGTGACCGCAAATTCCACCCATTCCGCTATATTGGTCGCGTGGTCGCCGATACGCTCAAAATATTTGGCTATCATCATAAGGTCTATGGCGTATTCTCCGTTGCCCGCTCTGTCTCCTATCATATCAATAAGGGACTGCCTGACTTCCACAAACAGCCCATCCACCACGTCGTCGTGCGCTACGACCCGTCTTGCCATGTAAACGTCCTGCTGTACGAAAGCGTCCACGCTCTCCGTGACCATCTTGATCGTCGCCTGGGCCATCTCGGCGATGGCCTCGCACTCGCTTCCTGTCCTGCCGCCCAGAAACCTGATTATCTCCGCGATGTCCTCGGCCTGGTCGCCTATCCGCTCCATATCCGTTATCATTTTCAGAGCCGCGGAAATTTGCCGCAGGTCGCTTGCCACAGGCTGCTGCTGTAAAAGCAGTCTCATGCACATGGCCTCAATGTCGCGCTCCTTCCGGTCTATCTCGTCCTCCAGCGCCGAAACGTCTCCTGCAAGAGAGGCGTCGCCCGTGATCAGAGCTCTCGCCGCACCGGCTATAGCCTCCTCACAGAGTGAGCCCATTGTAATGAGCTCGCTTTTCAAAGCTGCAAGCTGCTCGTCAAATCTGCTGCGCATATCATCCAAACCTCCCCGTGATATAGTCCTCGGTGCGTTTGTCGCACGGCTGCGAAAAAAGCCGCTCGGTGTCGTCGTATTCAATTAACTCTCCTAAAAGGAAAAACGCCGTTTTATCTGAGATGCGGAGCGCCTGCTGCATATTATGCGTCACTATAATAATAGTATAGCGGCTTTTTAGTTCTGTAGCAAGCTCCTCTATCTTCGACGTTGAAATCGGGTCGAGAGCAGAGGTCGGCTCATCCATTAGCAGGACTTCAGGCTCCACGGCGAGGGCGCGCGCTATACACAGCCGCTGCTGCTGCCCGCCGGAGAGGCCGAGGGCCGGCTTTTTTAGCCTGTCTTTGACCTCGTCCCATATTGCCGCGTCCCTCAGCGAGCGCTCCACTATATCGTCAAGCTTTGCCTTGTTCCTCAAGCCGTGGGTCCGCGGGCCGTAGGCCACGTTGTCGTATATGTTCATGGGAAAGGGGTTGGGCCTTTGAAACACCATTCCGACCTCGCGGCGAAGACCCGTCACATCCACGCCGCCTCCGAGAATGTTCTTACCGCCGTAGACAACGCTTCCCGTGACCTTGACCTCCGGTATCAGGTCGTTCATGCGGTTGAGCGTCTTGAGAAAGGTCGATTTGCCGCAGCCCGACGGCCCTATGAGCGCTGTTATGCTCTTTTCGGGGATCTCCATATCTATATTTTTAAGTGCCTGCGTACTGCCGTACCACAGGCAGAGGTCTTTTATATCAAGAATTTTCATCTTTCCCTCCGCCCCCTCAGCCTGCTGCCGGCGAAGGCGGCGCTCAGGTTGATGATAAGGGTCAATATCATAAGAATTGCCGCAATGGCGAAGGCCGCGCCGAACTCGCCCTGCTCCTTGGCGTAGACATAGAGCGCCACGGTAAGCGTCGCCCCGGCGCTGCCGAGACCGTCTATAGGACCGTTCACGGCGTGGGCGAAGCCCGCTGTGAACAAGAGCGCCGCAGACTCCCCCACTATCCTGCCGACAGAGAGAATACAGCCCGTCATTATGCCGTCCACACTGCAGGGCAGCACAACTGTTCTGATGACTCTCCACTTGCCCGCCCCCAGAGCGAAGGCCCCCTCGCGGTAGCTCTGCGGTACGGTCCTGAGGCTCTCCTGCGTAGTGCGTATAACCGTGGGCAGATTCATTATCACAAGAGTCAGAGCGCCCGCTATGAGCGAGGTGCCGAGACTCAAAAACTGACAAAAAAACAGCATGCCCACAAGTCCGTATATAATGGAAGGTATTCCGGAGAGCGTCTCCGCGGCGTATTCGATCGCGGCGACAACTTTTTTGTTTTTTGCATACTCGCTCAGGTACACGGCCGCACCCACGCCCAGAGGCAAAACTGCCACAAGCGTCGCAAGCACTATATACAGGGTGTTAAGTATGTCGGGCAATATCCCTATGTTGTCCTCAAGATAGCTGGGGCTCGTAGAAAGCAGCTTCCAGCTGATGTTAGGCAGGCCGCGCCAAAGCACATA
>JAAYCC010000211.1 GCA_012729875.1 Clostridiales bacterium
ACTCGTCCACCATTATCTCAGTATAGCGGGACGCTGTCTCAAGCGCCGTCTCTGTGGGACTGCCTGTCTCCCTGTCACAGAGCAGCTCCACCGCGAAGTGTTCGAGATCGGAGAAATCCAATAGGTTCTGCCTGCGCTTTTCAGCGGAATACCTCGCGTCGAAGTCCAAAGTGAGATCTAAAAGCGCGGACATGGCGGGCGCGGTCAGCGCAATCTGACGTATCAGCTCCCCGCTGGACGCGCTGAAAACAGTGTTGATTGAGAGCATAGCCCTCTTGCAGCCCTCGCGCGCGGATTTTAATTTTTCCTTGGTCTCTTCAAAGGGAAAGTTCCGCAGAGTACCCAGGCGCGGGAAGGCGATCGGAAGCTGTGAACGGGCTTTGTCCCAGCCGATGTCCAGCGCCATAGACAGCGAGCGCATCTGTGAGAGAGTCTCACTGATGCTGTCGCCGTATGCGAGTATGAGAGGGGCGTTGTCCTCCTCGTTTTCACAGATGCTCTGCCAGACCCTATTGAGCCTGTCTGTCCAGTATTCGACGCTCTGCTTTGCGTCCGACATAAGCTCCCTGCCCCAGTCCGTATTGCCTATGTCCTCTGTGTGGTCGCAGGAGAGCCGGTCGGCCTGCTCCTTTGCCCATTTTGCGGGGTACGGATGGCTCTGCATCTTAGCGTGCAGCTCCAGAACGGTTTCCGCCAGCCGTGAATCGTCCTGCCCCGCGCCCACACTGTCAACCAGGAGCGCAAAGCCGGGGGTGGAGTCCATGCTCTCATACGCTGCGTCGAGGGTCTTTTCAAGCGCCCTGTTTTTCAAAATGGCGCAGCTGTCCTCGTCCCCCACCCGGAAGTCGGGCGAGAGCGAGAGCTTATGGCAGTTTTCGCGCAGAATGCCTGTGCAGAAGCTGTGTATAGTACCTATTTTTGCGTTGTAGCACAGTGTGTTCTGACGGCGCAGACGGCGGTTTTCAGGCTCGGCCGAGCTGAGAGCGGACAGCTCTTCCAGTATCCTGCTCCGAAGCTCCGCTGCTGCGGCGCGGGTATACGTTATAACGAGGAAGCTGTCGATATCCACGGGATTTACGGGGTCGGTTACATAGGACATCAGACGCTCAGTGAGTACACGGGTCTTTCCGCTGCCCGCCGCCGCGGACACCAGAACAGAGGACGAGCGGCGGTCAACTGCGCTTTGCTGCTCGTCTGTGAGAGCTATCTTACTCATGCTGCTCACCCTCCAGTCTGGACCAGAATTCGGCTGGTTTTATCTTTGAGAGATAGCGCCTGCTGCCGTCCGTCTCGTCAAAGCGGCAGATCTGAGCATAGGGGCAAAAGCGGCAGGCGTTGTCGCTCTCGCTGCGGTAGCAGGGCTCGGGCTCGACACTGCCGGAGGACAGCTCGAGTGATACGTCTTCGAGACTCTCCGCTACAAATGATTTGAGCTTTGCCATCTGCTCTGGGTCGGCCAGCGTATCCGTGACGAGACTGCCGTCCTTTCTCCGGGTGACGGGGATATATTCTGGACTGTCGGAGTGCTCCATTGCCAGCAGTATGTCCTCGTCGTTGAGCAGAAGCCCGCTTCGCTTGAGATTTTTTGTCCTCTGCTGTGCGAGCTCGCCCTCGGAGAGATCTCCGTCTGCTTTTATAACGGGGTCCCTTGCCGGGACATAGAGGACGCCCGCAGGGATTATCTCACGCCCGTAGCGGCCCTTGCCGCTGTCCTCAAGCGCAAACAGATATATGAGCATCTGCAGTCCCATACCGTAGAACACGTCGGAGAGGTCAAATTTCTTTTTTCCTGTCTTGTAGTCCACGACGCGGACATAGAGCTTGCCTCCGCGCTCACAGCCGTCCACGCGGTCGGCGACGCCGATAACGCGCAGGCCGCCTTTTTGCGTCAGCTCGGCGGCGGGCAGGTCTCCGCCCGCGGCAAAGCTCAGCTCAAAGTCCAGCGGACGGAAGTCCGAGCGGCGAAGTTCCCGGACCATGTCGGTCACAACGCTGCGTACCGAGGGGCGCATACGGCTGAAGAGATAGCGGAAACGCGGGGACTTGTCGTCGAGCCCTCCCAGCCTTTCGGAGATGTATATGTCGGTGTATTTGTCTGCGAGACGGTGGGCCAGAGCCTCGTCGGCGTTTTCAAAGCCGACGCCGTCCGAAATCTCTCTTGCGGTCTTCTCGAGAACAAAGTGCATGAAGGTGCCGAGCTCGGGCGGAGTGAAGCCCGCCTGCTCTTTTTCGTTCAGGCGCAGACCATAGCGCAGAAAGTAGGCCAGACGGCAGTTTGAAAATGCCTCAACCTGCGAGGGTGAGAGACTTTTTGTCCTGCCGTAGAGCGTCTCCACGGAGGAACCGGACAGCCTGCCCCTCTCGGCGGACGCCCGCATGAACAGCTCGCGGAGCTTTTTCGCACCCTCTGTGTCGGATGCAAAGTAGTCGTAGGCGAGAGCCCTTCTGCCCTCGCCCGCGCCCTCGGCCGCCATAAGAAAGGAGGGAGAGGCGGCGCAGAGGCGCGCCTCGCTGATATCAAAGTGCGACACGCTTTTTTTGAACAACGTACCAGCGCGCGCGATGAGAAAGCTCGGCCGCGCCGAGGCCCCTTCGACATCGGCTGCGCTGTATGACAGAGTCAGTGTGTCCGAGGGCAGTGTGACGCAGTTGTATATAAGTGAAAACTCGCGGGAGATTCTGTCGGAGCCGCCCGGCAGGTCTATACCCATGGTGCGGAGTTCGTCGCGCTCGTCCTCGGACAGAAGTCCCGTATCCGCAGCGGCGGCAGGTATACGGTCGTCGGAGGCGCCCAGGATTATCAGATGCTTTATGTGGCGGCGGCGCATACGGTCGATCTCGCCGCCCGTGACGCAGTCCGGCGAAGCGGGGATGGCTGACACGTCGTATTGGGACAGGGCTTTGAGGAAAAGCCGGGAAAACTCCGCCTGAGTCATAGGCGTGTCGCCGAGAAGAGCAGCGAACTGCTCAAGCGCCTCTACAATGATCTCCCAGAGCTGTGCGGTCTCGGAGGCGAGCTGCGCGCGTCCGGACTCCTCCAGCTCGCGGGCGTGAGCGGCGAGTGTTTCGGGGAGCTTCAGCTCCGCAAGAAAATCTGAAAGAGCCTGAGCGTGCTGCGTGGCCGCAGCTCCTTTTTTGCCGCTGTTTGTAAGATTTATCAGAGGTTTTGCAAGCCTGCGGCGCAGAGCGTCTATGGTGCTGAGCTTTTCTCTCGAAGCGTCGTCGAATTTTTTGCCGAAGCCTTCGGGGTGGAAGGACCAGCTCCTGTCGCGGTACCAGTATGAGCCGCGTATATTCCACATGACGGTGTAGTTTTCAAGTAGGTCGCACTCGTCTAGCGACAGCCCGGTCAGACCGGTCTTTATGTATGCGAGCACATCGTCCGTATTCCAGCCGCCGTGTATTATTTCAAAGGCTGAGGAGATGAGCGCGGCGGCCGGCTTCTGCATAATACTCTCCCGCCGCGCCGTGAACAGGGGTACGCCGTACAGTCGGAAGGCGTCCTCCAGCGGCGCCGCATAGTCTGAAAATCCGCGCGCGGCAACGGCGAGATCACGCCAGCGGCATCCGCTGCCGCGTACAAGCTCAATGCAGCGCGCCGCGGCCATTTCGCACTCGTCGCGTATACCGCCGCAGCGCAGGAGCGTGACGCGCTCGTCTTTGTCCTCCGCTGTCTCTGAGGAATAGCGGAACAGATTGTTCTCAAAAAAGCTCAGGGTGTCCGCTTTGCCCGCGGAGTTCTCGAATATTATCGTCTCAGTCTCTGTATTGTGCTTCTCCGCAAGGCGTTTCAGGGCAAAGGCGGTTCTGCGCTGATGTTCAAACTGCTCACCCGCACCGTCTGGCCCGTCACAGGTCAGGCAGACTGTTAAATCCGCTCCCTTTTTGAGCAGAGCTTCTATTACGAGTGTCTCCATGCCCGTGAAGTCGGTGAAACCGTCTATGAATATGTGACCGCCGCCCACGGAGCTTTCAGGGAGCGTCTCCGCGAGACGCTGGAGCCTGTCCGCCGGATCGGCGTGACCCTGCGCCAGAACCGCGTTGTATGTCTCAAGGCATAAAGAGAGGTCGCGCAGCTTGCGCGTAAGAGAGCCTTCAGCGCTCCCGGAAGCTCTTAAAAGCTCCTCTGAAGTGACGCCTGCGGTCTTGAACTCCTCTATTGCCCGGTACAGGCCGAGTACTATCTCGTCCTTGCGCCCGGCGCCGGAGTAAAGCTCTAGTTTCGGGCCGACCATGTCCAGAGCTAGCGTCATACACAGGAGCCTGCCGGCCTTGTCGAGATAGACCTTCCCACCTGTGCCGGCCTCCTGCGCGACACGTACGGCCAGCCGTGAAAAGCTCAGCACCTCGGCATAGAGCGATATACTGTCCCCGCAGACGAAGCACAGCTCGCGCTCCGCCTCGTGGCTGTATTGCTCGGGTACGATGAGATACTGGCCCCTCTCGCCCGCATCGGCGTTTTTGCGGATCTCGTTGAGAATGTGGGAGGTCTTGCCGCTGCCAGCGGTACCGAGAATCAGTTTAAGCATGGCGAGCCTCCTTTCGATACATAGACTCCACTATTATAGGCGCAGAGCGCTTATAGTGCGTTGCGCATATTATAACATAATGCGTCTTGGGCGTACAACTCGCAATTGACTATAGGCGGTCGCTGTGTTAAAATAAATCACATTACCGGACTGAAAGCAGAATATACATACGATTTTAAAGGAGTGATTATCCGCGATGGATGACGGCGGTTGGTTGTCATGGGCCATCATTTTACTGCTTATACTGGCGGCTTTCTATTTTGCAATGGCGGAGACCGCCTTTGCGTCTGTCAGCCGCATTAAAGTCAAAACGGAGCTGGACAAGGGCGATTACAGGGCCAAAAAGGCCATGTTCGTACTTGACAATTTTGACAAGGCTATTACAACGATACTTATCGGCACTAATATCGTCCACATAGTTGCCGCTGCAATGGTGACGCTCTTGGTTACAGATATATGGGGTGTCGGTTTTGTCACGCTTTCCACCATTATAATGACACTTGTTGTGTTTTTCTTCGGCGAAATGCTCCCCAAAAGCATAGGAAAAAAATACAGTGGCAGGCTCTCACTCTCGCTGGCGTCGTCACTGTGCTTTTTTATGCGGATTTTCAGCCCGTTAGCCTGCGTTCTCACGGCGATCGGACAGAGTACGGCAAAGTTTGTAAACTGTAGAGATGAGGTCACCGTCACCGAAGACGAGCTGTATGACATCATCGAGAATATGAAGGATGAAGGCGAGCTGGGCGCCGAAAAGGGCGAGCTTGTCCACTCCGCCCTTATGTTTGCCGACGTGACCGCAGAGAGCATCGTCACACCGCGCGTCGATCTTGCTGCCGTTGATATAAACACACCGGCGGAGGATATTCTGGCCTTTGTCAAGGCCTCGACCCACAGCCGCTTCCCTGTTTATAACGGCAGCATAGACAATATTGTGGGCGTTTTGCAGATACGCAAATTTATAAGGGCATATATAAAGCAGGGCAGCAGTCTGGACATACGTCCGCTGCTGGACAAAGTCCACTTTGCTCACCAGAGTACAAATATCGACGAGCTGCTGCGGGAAATGAGCCGAAAGAAAATCAATATGGCAGTTGTAACCGACAACTACGGGGGCACGCTCGGTATCGTAACGGTTGAGGACATACTTGAAGAGCTGGTCGGCGATATATGGGATGAGGACGACGATGTCAAGGAGTCCTGTGTCAGATTGCAGGACGGCAGCTTTGAGCTTGACCCCGAACTCTCCGTTGAGGAGAGCTTTGAGCTCATAGATTTTGATGATCCCGACGACTTCGATTTTGAACACAAGATTTTAGGCGAGTGGGCATTTGAACAGTTTGACAATATTCCCCGAAAGGGAGACAGCTTCGACTATAACGGTCTGCATATGACTATAGGTGAGATGAACGGCAACCGAATAGTGAGGCTTATAGCGCGTATTCTCCCCGATACACTGAAGGAAGGGGGGCGAAAGAGATGATCTCTCCTTTCTACTATCTGGCAGTGGTGCTGCTTGTGCTGCTTTCAGGCTTTTTCTCAGGCTCGGAGATGGCCTACTCCTCCGCGAACCGGCTGCGCCTTGAGAACGCGGGTGAGAGCGGGGACAAGGCCGCACGCATGGCCTGCAGGATTATGGACAGCTACGAGGATATGCTCTCCGCCGTACTTATCTGCAACAACCTGGTGAACATTGCGGCGTCGTCTATTGTGTCTGTAATCGCCATCACTATTGCAAACGAGACCGGCTTTTCCAAGTCGATGGCAACTACAGTCGGAACCGTGGTTATTACGATACTGATAATTATTTTCGGCGAGACCATGCCCAAAATAATTGCAAAGAAGAACGCCAACAGGACTGCCATCAACTACGCCTATGTCATTCGCGGGCTGACGCTTGTTTTTAAGCCGCTGATTTTCCTCGTGGTCGGGCTTGTCCACCTGATCACCAAGCCCATGAAGGGCGAGAAACCCGACGACGAGCAGGACACAGCGGTCGAGGAGCTGGTCTCCATCATTGAGACGGTTGAGGACGAGGGAGTCATTGACAACGGGCGCAGCGAGCTGCTGCAGGCTGCGCTGGACTTTTCAGAGGTCTCTGCAAGCGAGGTCATGACCGCTCGCGTGGATGTGCAGGCCATAGACATCGACGACGACTGGGACGATATAATGGCTGCCATTGAAAAGACGGCTTATTCCAGGATACCGGTCTATAAGGACAGTGTTGACAACATAATAGGCGTACTGTACCTGAACCACTTTTACAAGTCCTTCTCAGGAAAAGGCGAGTTTGATATAAGACCTTTGCTTCTTATACCCTGTTTTGTCTACAAGACCGTCAAGCTCCCCACCGTTCTTTCAGAAATGCGCGAGAGCAAGACGCACCTCGCCATCGTCACAGACGAGTATGGCGGCACCATGGGCATTGTCACCATGGAAGACGTACTCGAAGAGCTGGTGGGTGAGATCTGGGACGAGACCGACGAGGTCGAGGAGGAAGTAGTCGCTCACGCCGACAATCTCTATGAGCTGGACGGGGACGTGTGTATCAGCGACTTTCTCGAGCTGATCGACATCAGCGAGGACAGCTTCGAGACTGAGAGCGCCACTGTGGGCGGCTGGACCATTGAAAAGTTCGGGTATTTCCCGCGCCAGGGCGAGAGCTTCACCTTCGGCAATTTCCGCGTTGTGGTTTTGGAGACAAACGGCAAGCGTGTGGAAAGAATCCTTCTGAGGGTAAATCCCGAAGGTGCCAAGGATAAATAAAAGGGTCCCTGCCTAAATGAGCTGCCCCCCGCACTGTACTAAAGGGGTTCCCAAGCGGTGTGTTTCTGAAGCAAATCCCCCGATCGCAGTCAAGATTTTCTGCGATCGGGGGATTTTGCGTTGCCCATTATTTTAGGTGAAGCCCGGTTCAATGTACGGAGCTGCTTTATCGTAATTACTTTTCTGCTTTCATGCTCCCCGTCTGCCTGTAGCGGCTGTGCATAGAGAAGGACTCGGCTAGATTGTGGGGGGTCTGCACGGGACCGCAGGTCTCCAGAGCGCCGTTGTAGTAGTCCCAGAGCTGTTGCCTGTATTCGGGATGTGCGCAGCATCCAATGATTTTTGCGGCGCGCTCCTTCGGGGACAGGCCGCGCAGGTCGGCGTAGCCGTACTCAGTTACGATGATGTCCGTATCGTGCTCTGAATTATCCACATGGGTGACCATCGGGACTATGCAGGATATCGCCCCGTCCTTGGCGGTAGATGGCGTGAGAAAGACTGTCAGCTTCGCGTTGCGGGCAAAGTCATTCGAACCTCCGACGCCGTAGATCATGTTTGTCCCCAGCGAGTGAGTGGAGTTTACGTTGCCGTAAATGTCCGCCTCGACGGCGGTGTTCATGGCTACAAGACCCATCTTGATAATGTTGGGGGCGCCGTTTGTGTACTCCAGCGGACGAAGAACTATGCGCTCCTTGTAGTAGTCGATGTCATTGAACACTTTTTCTATACATTTGCGTGAGAGGTCAAAGCATGTGGTGGAAACCTCGGTGAAGAGACCGTCCTCCACAAAGCCCAAGGCTGCGTCCGAAAAGACCTCCGTATACATCTTGAGATCTTTGAAGCCGCCCCTGCGCAGGCAGGTCAACACAGTGTTTGCTACGCCGCCGACCCCTACCTGCATAGTGAATTCTTTTTCGATTCCGCCGCTTTCGATCTCCTTGTTAAGGCACTCTACCACATTGGCCGCGATGCCTTCATAAACCTCGTTGACGTCGCGGAATACCCAGTCGTGCTCAGGTATGTCGGTGATGACGATGGCGGCGATTTTGTCGGGGTCGCAGCGGTAGACCGGTTCGCCGACGCGCTCCATTACGGAGCCGATGGGTTTCGCTCCGCTGCCGCAGATATCGTGGAAGCCCTCGATACCGACGGGGACGGTGGTGTTGATTTCAAGTATTACTTTTTCGGAACACTCGAGCAAGGCGTTAGATATACCGACTGACACGGAAGGGACTATGCCTCCGTCCGGGTTTATCTTGGCACACTCGACAACGGAGACGTCTATCTTACCGAATACGCCCCCGCGGAGCTTTTGGGATAGCAGACCAAGATGTACGTCCGTGTAGGCGATTTTACCGGAATTTATGGCGTTCCTTATATTGGGGACGAACTGGAATGCGCTGTAACGCGTTATAATGCCGCTGTCGGCAAGGGGGCCGAACACATCTTGTCCGAGGGCTGCGCCGCAGATAAGTGTGAGGTCTTTCGCCTTTCCCAGCCTGACAATCTCCGGCGGGACTGCCTTGGGAGCGCCGGTAGAGAATCCGCTGAAAGCTACAGTCATGCCGGGCTCAATAAATGCTGAAGCCTGCTCGCCGCTCATAATGCGGTCTTTGAGGCTTTCACACAGCATTCTGTCTTCGTACATGAGGGTATCCTCCTAGCCCTGTTCTTTCATTGTACCCGTCTCCAGATATCGCCCATACCATGAAAGAGCTGTGGACAGATCGTGTGGGGTCTGGCAGGGTCCGCAGAGCTCGACTGCACTGTTGAAGTAGCTCCATAGCTGCTGCCTGTATGCGGGGTGGGCGCAATTTTCGATGATACTCGCGGCCCTTTCTTTCGGAGACAGTCCGCGGAGATCGGCATAGCCGCATTCTGTTACAATGATATCCACATCGTGCTCGGTGTTGTCCACGTGGGGCACCATGGGTACGATTCGGGATATTGTGTCGTCCTTTGCCGTTGACGGAGTAGTGAAGATGGTCAGCTTCGCGTTGCGTGCAAAGTCGTTTGAGCCGCCCAGACCGTTTATCAGCTGAACGCCCATGGCGTGTGAGGAGTTTATGTTGCCGTATATGTCCGCCTCCCAGGCTGTGTTCATTGAGACAAGGTCCTGAGCCATTATCTGCGGGGCGCTGTTTGTGACGTTGAGAGGCCGCAGAACAAGGTGCTGCTTAAAAAAGTCGATGTTGCGGAGCAGGTCTTCAAAGCCTATTGGGGTGATGTCAAGCGTTGTACTTGTGACTTCGGAGATAATTCCCTCGCGTACAGCGAAAAGAGCCTGGTCGGATACTACCTCTGTGTACATCTTGAGATCTTTGAAGCCTTGACCGACGAGACCCACGAGTACGAGGTTGGCGACAACCCCCATACCGGACTGAAAGGTAAAGTGTTCGGGGATACCGCCGCTCGCGATTTCGTTTTTCAGTACCCTGATCACGTTGCCCGAGAGCTTATCATACAGCTCGGTTGCCTCAGGGTAGTATAGATCGGTATCGGGCAGGTTGGTCATGACTATACCGGCGATCTTACTGGTGTCGACCTTTATATAATCGACACCGAGGCGCTGAGAGGGGGACTCCACAATTGCGCCTTCGGGGGCGCCGAAGTCGTGAAAGCCCTCGATATCGATTGGGAGATCCTCATTTATTTCAATCAGTATGGTGTCCGCAAGCTGGGCGATCGCTTCGGATATACCTGCAGACATTGTCGGTACAAGCCCGCCGTCCTCTCTGATCTTGCTGCATTCCATGATGGCCATGTCGATGTGGCCGTAAGTGCCTCTTTTTATCTTGTCGACAAACTGACCGAGGTGTAGGTCGCTGTATTCGACTTTACCTGTGTTGATTGTATTTCGCATAGTTTTGCTGTATTGAAAGCCGTAACCGCGCTTGAGTATGCCGGCTTTGGCCATGGCGCCTATGTGGCGGTCGCCTCGTGCAGCTCCGTTGAGCACAGTAAGGCCGGTAGCGTGTTTGGATTCCGCAAGAGCCGTGGGGATGGCTTTGGGGTAGCCCGTACCGAAACCGCTGGTGGCGATTACCATTCCGCTCTTCACCTTAGCAGCCGCTTCTTCAGCGCTCATAACGAGCTTGCGCAGTTCAGGGTTTAGAATTCTGTCTTCGTACATTAGTGATTCCCTCCGTAAAGTTTTTATCTTTTCCGCGTGGGCGGTAATTTGATACCTTTTTATGTTCTGTTTAGGAAAAATACACGTAGAAAATTATAACTCAAACAATAGAAAAAAGAAACAGTGATTTTCGGGTTTTTCAACAATGAAGGAGGGAATTTGTCGAAAAGACCGGCAAGTACGCAGCGGCTTTATCCATAATAAGGAGATAAGTGTAGGCAGACTGCATTTTGGAGTTGTGTTTTAGTAAAAAAACCTGTAAATTGTCGTTATGTTCTATATTTTAGGCAATTGAAAAAGCATGGATAACGTGATATATTATCATTTTAGTAGAACTCTATCCGCTTGGGAGTTCAATAACTGGTCGCAATTACCTCGGCTGCGTCGCCCCGTCGCCGACATGATTGTTGAAACAGAAACTGAAGGAGGCAAAACATGGATTACAAGAAACTATTCGAATCAGACATTTCCACAGACACAATTAAAGCATGGCAGGCCCAGGGCAAGAAGGCCGTGGGCATCATCTGCTGCCATGTTCCGGAAGAAATCTTTTATGCTTTAGACATACTGCCGGTACGTATGAGGGCGACAAACTGCGTCGACAGTTCCGAGGCACAGACCTGGATGTCGAGCTTCAGCTGCAGCTTTGCAAGAGGCATACTCCAGTACTGGCTTGAGGGACCCTACAAGATCCTTGATGGTTTAATAACTACAGACGGCTGCATGCAGGCTTCCCGCGTCTATGACAACGCGAACTATATCAACCTGCAGGAGAAGACAGGTAAGTATGTCCGTCAGTTCGGCGCTCCCAGAAAGGTAAACCCGAGGGCATACCCTTTCTACAAGGCGGAGCTTGAGGATATTGTTGCAGAGCTGGAAGAGCTCTCAGGCAACAAGATGACCGATGAAAAACTAAAGGCCGCTGTTGCAAAGTATAACGAGGCCCGCGAGCTCATTGCCAAGGTCTACGAGCTTCGCAAAGAGGAAAACCCTGTCATAAGCGGCACCGACTGCCTGAGACTTACCCTTTCTGTTACCAATATGCCTATAGACGAGTACATAGAGCTTCTCAAGGCTTTTCTCGAGGATGCAAAGAACCGCAAGCCCATCACCGAGCACCGCGCACGTCTTATGGTCATAGGCTCCAGTCTCGATGATCCCCGGTACTTAGAGCTTGTTGAGAGCAAGGGCGGTCTTGTTGTACAGGATGCTCTGTGCTTTGGTCAGAGAGGCTTTGAAAAGCCAATGGAGATCGACGATAACGATGTTCTCGGCTCCATTACAAAGTATTATCTCGAGCGCCTCGTATGTCCGAGAATGATGGATAAGCACTTCGAGATGGACGACTATATAATCGAGGCATGCAAGAAATGGAATGTCGACGGCATCCTCTATCAGCGTATGCAATACTGCGAGGTCTGGGGCGGAGAGGCCGTATACTTCCAGGACAGACTTAAGAACGCTGGTATCCCCATCCTTACGGTCGAGCGTGAGGAGCAGATGACCAACGAGGGCCAGCTTGGCATTCGCGTTGAGGCATTTGTGGAAATGATAGAGAAGGAGGACTAATCAATGTCGGAAGTTAAAGAACTTGAGCAGGAAGTCCTGAAAGGCAATGTGAGCATTACGGAGTTTGCCTGCACTAAAATAGACGGATCCATAGAGAGAATGAGGGAGAAGCACCCTGAACTTCTGTGGACAATGGAAATACAGAAATTCATGTGGGACAACTATCGTGACGCCCATAAAAACGGCAAGAAGCTCGTTTTCTACGGCGGCTCAGTCCCCACAGAAATCATAGCGGCCTTTGACTGCTTTGGCTTCTATATGGACGTTATCCCGTTCCGCCTCTCAACAAACCCCAATCTCACCGCGCAGTATATCGACGAGGCTGAAAAATATGTCGCCCCGACCATGTGCGGACTTGACAAGACCGAGTTGGGCGCATGGATATCCGGCGCTTACGGCATAAAGCCGGATATCTTAGTCTACAACTCCGTCCCCTGTGACTCGTCCCGTCTGGCATATCCGGCGATGGAGAAGCTCATGAATGTTCCGACCTTCAGCTTTGATACTCCTTTCCGCCGTGACGAGCGCGGTACAGAGTATTTGGCAGACCAGATCGAAGATTTCATAGCATTTATGGAAGAGCAGACCGGAACAAAGCTCGACTGGGATAAGCTGAAATACTACATGGAGAATGCAAACCGCAACTTTGATCTACAGAAAAAGTGCGCGGATCTGAGAAAGCATAAGCCCTGCCCGCTGCCCGGACGTTTGCTCGTTCTCAACGGAACCACCAACGCTGTCGCCTGCTATCCCGAGATGGGCGATCTGCTTGAGGCCGAGCTTGAAATGGGACAGATGATGGTTGATTTGGGCATGGGCGCCTGCCCCGATGAAAAATACCGTGTCGCTATGCTCCAGAATATGATCTGGGGCGCAGCCAGCATCATGGATTGGATGCAGAAGGAGTATAACGCCGTTGCAGTTATGGACGCCTTCGGCTTCCAGGGCGACATTATGTACGAGCACATGGACGACAGACGCGACTGCCTGAAGGTCATGGGTAAGAAGCTGCAGAACAACCCGATGATCCACGGCGCGTCAGGACCTTCCGAGTACCATCTACAAATGGTTGATGAAATATTCCAGAACTACGATCCCAACGTGTCCATGTTCCTTGGCCACGTCGGCTGCAAGCACACCTGGGCAACCGCAAAGATGGTATCTGACATGATTCAGGCAAAATACGGCCTGCCGACCCTCTACCTCGACCTCGACTGCATCGACGGCCGCTACAAATCCAACGATGAAGTCAAAGCGCAGATGGCCGAGTATTTCGAGACCGTTGTTATGAAATAAGCGGGAGTACCGCCAATAATACTATAGAGCGCGGGGAGGCAAATCCTTCCCGCGCTGTTTATTTACTTGCGGGTATACTTTGCTCATGGTATAATTTATATATGATACAGAGGGACGGAGGACCACCTATGGAAAAAGATAATACGCTCGAAAAAATGTTGGCGGGCGAGGAGATCCCCGCTGTTGAATATTTGTACCGCAGTGCAGAAAACGAGTATTCTGAAGCCGTTAAAAATGGTTCCCAGTTTTTGAGCTGCTATGAGGCCGAAAAGAGGATGTGGAGCGAGGCGATTAGCGCGAGCGCGAACGGGAAAAAGGTAGTTCTGTATGCCGGCGCCGTACCGACGGAACTGCTGTGGGCTTTCGACTGCGTTCCTGTAAACCTCGATTTTGTTCAGATACGTCTTGCAAAGGCGAAGACCAACACTAAGAAGCTCGTGTTTGAGGCGGAAAAGATTTTGCCCGACTGTTTTTGCAGCATGGACAAATCCGCGCTTGGCCTCGTCGTTATGAAGCGCCTGGGAATAGAGCCCGACGCCTTTGTATATGCCTCTGCCTCGTGTGATGCATCTAAGCTTGCTTATCCCTTTACAGGGCGCTCTCTGGGCGTACCTATCTTCGAGTTCGATATCCCTGCATATAGAGGCGACAGCGCTCTGGAATACCTGGCTCAACAACTTAAAAAGATGTGCGTTTTTCTGGAGGGCATAGTCGGCGGTAGCTGTGACGAGGAAAAGCTCAGAGTCCTGATGGAGAACAGCAACCGCAGCTTCGGTCTTATTAATGACATAGCAAGGCTCCGCAGAGTAAAGCCCTGCCCGCTGCCCGGACGTATGCTTATAAAAAACGGCTATGCGGCCGCCTTCTCTTGCCTGCCGGAGACTGTCGCCTATCTTGAAGAGGAGCTTCAGGTTGGCAAGGCTGCTGCACAAGCCGGCGAGAGCCCCTGCAGGGGAGGGGAAAAGCACCGAGCCGCTTTTATCCAGAATATGGTCTGGTCGGCCGAGGATATAACGGACTGGCTGGAGGACGAATACGGCTGCTCATGTACGATGGACGCCGTGGGCCTTGTGCCCCACAGCTTTTTCGAACACCCCGGCGATATGCGCGACTGTCTTCTAGTCATGGCGGACAGGATGCAGAACGAGATGAGCCTGCATGGCGTGTCCTGGCAGGGGGCGCGGCTGCTGGAGCTTGTTGATAGTCTGTTTGCGGAATATGAGCCGGATGTGTCGATCTTTGCAGGTCATGTCGGCTGCCGTCAGACTTGGGCTGCGGTCAGAATGATCAGCGAGACCATACTGGACAAATACGGTGTGCCCACCCTCGAGCTGCGTGTAGACGGTATCAACAGGGGGTATAAGGATGAGATCGATATAAAGCGCGACTTGTCCGAATACATGGAGACAGTTGTTAATATGTATCATTAGGATGACCTGCTCGGCAGTGCGGAGGCTTGAGCACAGGCTTGAGCACAGGCTTGAGAGACAATAGTAATAATCCCCAAAAGTATTGAAAACACTTGGATTTTGGTCTAATTTTACAGCTATGTCTCGCCCTTTTGCACAATACAATTTGACTAAATCCGTAACATTGCGCAAAAATCATTCCGCAATTGACAATTCTTTTAGCAGGCGTTAAAATATCACACAGGAGAGTGCGATTTGGGCTCTTTTCGTGGATCCAGTGAGCGCTTACCCTTATCGTGTTCGTTGCTCTTTTTGAGCGATATTTTTTTCGTATTCCTACTTGCAGGGTCAATTAGCCTCAGACCTGTGACCCAGTAAGTTTGAAATTTTTGCCCCAAGATTAAAAAAGGAGGAGACTCATGAGTTACCAGAAATTATTCGATTCAAAAATTTCTACTGAGGCAGCTAAGGCTTGGAGAGCACAAGGCAAGAAAGCCGTCGGCACAATTTGCTGCCATGTCCCCGACGAGATCATCCGTGCGGCTGGGATCCTTCCTGTCCGTATGAGAGCTACCGACTGCGTTGACAGCAGCAGCGGCGAGGTGTGGATGTCCACATTCAGCTGCAGCTTTGCCAGATCCATTCTCCAGTATTGGATGGATGGTGTCTATGATTTGGACGGCATTGTAGCTTCCGACGGCTGCATGATGCCTTCACGTGTTTTTGACAACGCAGAGTACATCGACAAGAAGAACGGCAAGAATCGCTTCTTCTATCAGATCGGCGCTCCCCGCATAGTCAACGACATGACTCTCAGCTACTATGTAGACGAGCTCAAAGAGCTCATTGAGAGACTCGAAAAGTTCTCCGGAGTCAAGGTTACCGACGAGGCCCTCAAGGAGTACATAGCAAAGTACAACGAGGCACGCGTTCTTGTTCAGCAGGTCGCCGAGCTCCGCAAGGCAGACAACCCCGTTATAAACGGACAGGACTTCAGCAGCATCATCCTCGCATATACCGATTACCCCATCGAGGAGTACATCGAGATGCTCAAGGAATTCCTTGCCGATGCCAAAAACCGCAAACCCTACACCGAGCAGCGCGCTCGTCTTATGATAATCGGTTCTGCGCTTGACGATCCCGGCTACCTCAAGATAGTTGAGGACAAGGGCGGCATCTTCGTTGCAGACGCTCTCTGCTTCGGCACCCGCGCATTCCCCGGACAGCTCGAGGTCGACGATAAGGACGTTCTCGGCTCTATCGCAAAGTACTATCTCGAAAGACTTGTCTGCCCTCGCATGATGGACGACCGTGCTACACTGCATGAGTACATCATCAACACTGCAAAGGAATACAAAGTCGATGGTATAATCTACGAAAAAATGCAGTACTGTGAGTGCTGGGGCGGTGAAAGTGTCCTCCTCGAGGACGAGCTCAAGGAAGCGGGAATCCCCCTGCTGACCGTTGAGCGCGAAGAGCACCTCGCCAACGCCGGACAGCTTGCTATCCGTGCAGAGGCATTTATCGAAATGATTGAGAAATAGTAGAGAAGGAGGACATAAAAATGGCAAAAGACACTAGGTTAGAAGATGCCGTTCTGCGCGGCGAAATGTCGATAGTCGATTTCTGCTGTGAAAAAGTCAACGGTCAGATCGAACGTATGAAAGAAAGAAACCCCGACCTCCTCTGGACCCTCGAAATTCAGAGAGCTATGTGGGAGATGTTCCGTGACGGCCATAAGAACGGCAAGAAGGTCATTTGGTTCGGCGGCCCTGTTCCAGTCGACCTCATCGTCGCTTTCGACTGTGTTCCCGTTTATCTTGATACAGTTCCCATCCGTCTGTCTCCGAACCCCGTTCTCGCCGCTCGTTTCATAGATGCAGCAGAGAAGTATGTTCCCAACAGCATGTGCGGTATCGATAAGGTCGAGCTCGGTATGACCCTGCTCAACCAGTTCGGGCCCGAACCCGACGCTTTCGTATATTCTTCCGTCCCCTGCGACTCCTCCCGTATCGCATACCCCAATATGGATATGATCCTGACAAAGAAGGGCACCCCCTGCTTCGCGTTTGACACCCCGTTCCGCCGTGACGAACGTGGCATCCAGTACCTGGTCGACCAGACAAAGCGCTTCATCTCCTGGATGGAAGAGCTCACCGGAACCAAGTTTGATCAAGAAAAGTATAACGAAGTCTGTAAGAAGACCAACCGCACCTTCGAGTGGCAAGGAAAGTGCGCAGAGCTGCGTATGCGCAAGCCCTGCCCGCTGCCCGGTCGTATGCTCGTCCTCAACGGAACCTCCAATGCAATGTCCGGCTTCGACGCAATGGGCGACCTGCTTGAGAAAGAGTATGAAGTCGGCGAAATGCTCTATGAACTGGGCATGGGTCCCTGCCCCGAAGGCGAGAAGCACCGTGTCGCTCTGCTCCAGAACATGCTCTGGTCCAGCGCAGGCACCATGGACTGGCTCGAGAGAGAGTACAACACCGTTGCGGTTATGGACGCCTTCGGTTTCCAGTACGGAGACATCTACGAGCACATCGGCGACCTTGAGGACTGCCTGAGAGTCATGGCCCGTAAGATGCAGAACAACCCGATGATCCACGGCGCATCCGGACCTTCCGAGAACTTCATCTACCTCGTAGACAAGATCTTCGAGAATTACGAGCCCGACGTCTCCATGTTCATCGGCCACATCGGCTGCAAGCACACTTGGGCTTCCGCTAAGATGGTCACCGATATGATCCAGGAGAAGTATGGCATTCCTTCTCTGTACATTGACGTCGACGGCATTGACGGCCGCTACAAGAGCCTCGATGAGATCAAGGCCTCTGTTGCCGACTACATGGATACTGTTGTCAACAAGTAATTTTGTTGGTTCGAAACAGATGACTATAGGGGCGAGAGCGGTATCGCTTTCGCTCCTATTTCACCCAGGAAAACAGTTTATTACTCCAATGTAAGATACAATATGAGTCAATATTGATACAGGCGTGAGACAATAAGTGTTTCACGCGGGACACATGATGCTGTCATTTTACAGTCTTGCAGGTCTAGAAAACACTGACCAGAGGGGTTAGTTTGGCAACTTTTTGCGCGTCTTAACCAAAAGACCACAATGGTTTTTGTCGCAATTATACGGACTTTGCTGGTTTTTGCAATTTGGCATATTTTTTGCTATTATATATAAGTAGACTTGTTGCCGGGAGAAACACAGCTCAATAAATCTTAACCGGCAAAGCAATATATAGGGAGGAACAAACTATGATAACCGCAGGAATCGATTGTGGTAGTCAGAACACAAAAGGCGCAATCATGAAAGATGGCAAAGTCATTGCGCAGGCAATGCAGGCCACCGAGTTTGATGCCGATCTCGCCGCCAAGAATGTCTATGAAAAGATGCTCAAAGACGCAGGCATAACAAAGGAAGACGTCGAGAAGCTTGTCATCACGGGCGTAGGCCGCGATATGATCAAGTGGGGAGACAATGAGATCAACGAAGTCGGAGCAGCTGCCCGCGGTGCGAGATTTGTAGATCCCGCCTGTGAGACGGTCATCGACATGGGCGCTGACAGCTGCCGCGTTATCCGTCTGAACCAGGACGGAACGGTCATGAAGTATGAAGTCAATGACAAGTGCGCGTCAGGTGCGGGTACATTCATTGAGACTATGGCCAGAGCACTTCAGATTTCAACTGAAGAAATGGGAGATTATTCTCTCCGCCATACCAAAGAGCTGGCTACCAACGCACAGTGCGTTGTTTTTGCTGAGTCCGAAGTAATCTCTCTAATCCACGCAAAGGAAAAGATAGAAGACATCGCTTACGGCGTACATATGGGTATTGCCAACCGTATCGCTTCCATGATCCGCAGAGTCGGTCTCACCGACACTTTGGTCATGATTGGCGGCCCGGCATATAACAAGGGCCTTGTCTCCTGTATGTCC
The DNA here is from genome assembly GCA_012729875.1 of Clostridiales bacterium. GTDB lineage: Bacteria > Bacillota > Clostridia > Oscillospirales > Oscillospiraceae > UBA2658. The sequence continues at coordinate 18,645 of JAAYCC010000211.1, forward strand.
AAGGTCTTTGAGAGAGACATAAAGGTTCTTGACAACAACCAGTTTGTCAGTGCATACGGCGCAGCTATCTACGCCGCTGAGAAATAGTATACGGAGGACAATATCATGGCTGAAATAGAAAAAGTTGACTATTGGAGATGGACAGAATCCAACTGGAGAAACCCGGAGATTGCTGACGTTACAGGCTGCCTGCTCACTGCCGGCGTAGATATCGGCTCCACCAGTACACAGGCGGTCGTTCTCGCAGATGGCGTACCCTTCGTTTATTCAAACATGAGAACCGGCAACAACAGCCCCGACTCCGCAATAAATGCTATGAATTGGGCACTGAAGGACACCGGTCTTAAGACCGAGGACATAGAGTACACTATAGGTACCGGCTATGGCCGCGTCAATGTACCCTTTTCCAATAAGAACGTCACCGAGATAACCTGCCACGCCCGCGGTGCGAACTATATATACGGACCTACCATCCGTACAATTCTCGACATGGGTGGTCAGGACTGTAAGGCGATCCACTGCGATGAGAAGGGCGCTGTCACTTCCTTTATGATGAATGATAAGTGCGCAGCCGGTACAGGCCGCGGCATGGAAGTCATCGCAAACCTGCTGGCAGTTCGCGTCGAAGATATCGGCGAGCTCTCTTTCAAGGTTGACGAGGAACCGGATCCCGTTTCCTCGACCTGCGTCATCTTTGCAAAGAGCGAGGCTACAAAACTCATGCGCGAAGGCTGGACCAAGGAAAAAGTTCTTGCCGCATATTGCCACGCAATGGCTCTGCGTGTTGTCCGTCTGCTCGAGCGCAACGGAATGGAGCCAGATTTCGCAATAACCGGCGGAATCGCAAAGAACATGGGTGTTGTTAAGCGTATCGAGCGCATTATGAACGTCAAGGCTCTGGAGCCCACAATGGATACCCAGATCGCCGGTGCTGTTGGCGCGGCTCTTATCGCAAAAGATCTTGTGGAGAAGAAGAGAGCAAAAGCATAATTTTCCCTCTCGTCAGCCGCTGGGGGGAGAGACGCTCTCCTCGGTGAAAACTCACGAGGGAATGGAAGGAGGCTGCCCCATGATAGCAAACTATGGCTACGAAGACGGCTCCGGACACTACTATATAAAGATTGATACATCAAAGTGTGCGGAGTGCAAGGATAAGGGCTGCGTAGAAAAGTGCCCTGAAAAATTGTTCGTTGTCGAGCTCGACGATTTTGATGACGAAGTGGTTGTCATACGCGAGGATTGCCGCAATACTTTGCGGACCAACTGTGCGCTTTGCAAGGCGAACGGAGAGAAAGAGCTTTGCCGCCAGGCCTGCAAGTTTGACGCAGTCGGCTTCTCCTGGTAGGCACGGGGGAGTCAAATACGAATTTTGACTCACCGCATCCGCTTGACGGGTTTTTTCGGATGTGGAGAGCTTGAAATTACTTTTTTCCGAAAATAATTAAGGAGGAAACACATGAGTTACGAGAAATTGTTCGACGCCACCGTTTGCACCGAGTCTGCCAAGGCTTGGAGAGCGAGCGGCAAGAAGGCAGTAGGTACGGTCTGCTGCCATGTTCCATACGAAATCATCTATGCAGCAGGCGTCCTGCCCGTACGTCTCCGCGCAACCGGTTGCGTGGATTCCAGCGATGCCGAGTCTTGGATGAGCAGCTTTTCATGCAGCTATGCCCGCAGCATTCTGCAGTATCTGATGAATGGAACCTATGAGCTTGACGGTCTTATTCAGACTGACGGTTGCATGATGCCCACCCGCATCTTTGACAACTGGGAACATGTTTCAAAGAAGCAGGGCAAGGACCAGTTCTGCTATCAGATCGGCGCTCCCCGCATCACAAAGGACATCACCATTAAGTACTACAAGAACGAACTCCAGGGGCTTGCAGACGCTCTGTCCAAGCTCTCCGGAACTGCCGTTACCGACGCAGGTCTTAAGGCGGCCGTCGAAAAGTACAACGAGATCCGTGAACTTGTTGCTCAGCTCAATGAGCTCCGCAAGGCTGAGAAGCCCGTCGTCTCAGGCGCCGAGGCTCTTGCCATTATGATCAAGTTCGGCGACTACACTCCCGACGAGTATATCGCACTGCTCAAGGAGTTCCTGGCAGATGCCAAGAACCGCAAGCCCATTGAGGGCCGCGCACGTCTCATGGTAATCGGCTCCGCTCTCGACAACCCTGATTATCTCAAGGTCATAGAGGAGAAGGGCGGCCTCATCGTTGCAGAAGACAACTGCTTCGGCGAACGCAACTTCGGCGAGAAGATCGTTGTTGACGATAATGACGTTCTTGGATCCATCGCCAGTTACTATCTTGGCCGCAACACCTGCCCGCGCTCTCTCGACAACCGTCCTGCAATTCACAAGGAGATCATCGAGAAGGCAAAGGCCTATGGCGTACAGGGCATTATTTACGCGAAGATGCAGAACTGCGAGTGCTGGGGCGGCGAAGCTTACTACCTCGAGCCCGCACTCAAGGAAGTCGGCATCCCCATGCTCCAGGTTGAGCGTGAAGAGCAGATGGCTAACGCCGGACAGCTTGCTATCCGCGCAGAAGCTTTCGTCGAAATGTTGGATAAGTAAGAGAAGGAGGAACATATAATGGCAGAAGCTAGACAGAACTTTGACCCTACTAAGCCGGTCAATATGATTGAACTTACCTGTGACCAGGTAGACAGCATTTATCAGCACATGCTCTCCAAGGGCATGCCCGAGATTATGTGGACCGTTGACATCCAGAAATTCTGCTGGGAAGAGATCCGCGACGCTCATAAGAACGGCAAGAAGCTCGTCGCTTTCGGCGGCCCCGTTCCCGTAACTCTCCTCCGTGCATTTGACTGCGTACCCTTCTTCCTCGATACTATACCCACCCGTATCGCTTCGATGGAAGACCTCTGCTCCCGTTTTATTGACGAGACCGAGAAGTACGCCCCCACCTCCATGTGCGCTATCGACAAGGCTCAGCTCGGCTGCGCGCTGAAGAATGAAATGGGCGTTAAGTTTGACGCATTCGTCCACGCAACCGTACCCTGCGACTCCGCCCGTATTGCATACCCCCTGATGGAGCGTGTATTTGACTGCCCCTGCTTTACCTTTGACTGCCCCTTCCGTCATGATGATAAGGGCTTCCAGTATGTCGCCGACCAGATCGAGCAGTTCGTACCCTGGCTGGAAGAACTGACCGGACTCAAGTGGGACGACGAGCGCAGAGCAAAGCTCAAAGAGATCAACGAAAAGGCCAACAAGGCTTACGAGATCCTCATACAGCTGGGCGACCTCCGCAAGAAGAAACCCTGCGTACTGCCCGGACGTATGCTCGTTCTGAACGAGATAATAGCTCCTCTGGCAGGTACCGACGAAGTTATCACCATGCTCCAGACCCAGCTCGAAATGGGCAACATGCTCGCGGACATGGGTATGACAGCAACCAGATGCCCCGAGGGACAGCAGCCCTATCGTGTCTGCCTCATGCAGAACATGCTCTGGTCCAACACAGGCATTATGGACTGGATGGAGAAGACCTACGGTGCGATTACCGTTATGGACGGCTTCGGCTATCAGGACGGCGTTATCATTGAAGACCTTGACAACTGGGAGAGAGTCAAGTATCAGACTGCTCAGTCCATGCTGCTCGTTCCCATGATCCACGGCGCAACCGGCCCGACCGAGTACTGGCTGAGGGTCATCGATAAGATGTATGACGAATTCAGTGTCAACGTCTCCATCTTCATGGGCCACGTTGGCTGCAAGCACACCTGGGCGTCCGGTAAGATCGTTACCGACTACATCCAGGAGAAGTACGGCATCCCCACCCTCTACGTCGACGTCGACGCTATCGACCCGCGCTATAAGAGCAACGACGAGCTCCGTGCCCAGATCGGCGAATACATGGAGTCTGTTGTCGGCGCACACAACTTCAGAAAAGACCAGTAATTACTCGCAGTTCTGTCACGGCCGCGGGCCTATCCGCGGTCGTGACAAAGAATAAAACTTCCGGCAAAAATATTTAGCGAGGTAACAATTATGGATAACATCAAATCAATAGCTGTAACCGGCAAAGGCGGAACAGGTAAAACCGTTGTTTCCACTCTTCTTATACGTCTGCTTGCAGAGCGTTTCCCCGGCAGAGTCCTTGCCATAGACGCTGACTCGGCTATGAGCCTTTGCTACACTACCGGACTTAAAGTTGACAAGACAGTCAGTAATCTTCGTGCTGAACTGCTCGGTATGCGACAGGCACGCCAGCAGCTCAACAATGGTCCCACCAAGGACCTGATGCGCAGCATTCTTGCACACGGAGAGGGCTTCGATCTGCTGACGATGGGCCGTCCGGAAGAACCCGGATGTTTCTGCGCCTGCAATGAGCTTCTCCGTTTTGGCATAGACACACTCATAGATGACTACGATATATGCATAGTCGACGGTGAGGCCGGACCCGAACAGCTCAACCGCCGTGTTATGAAGAGCGTGGACCTGCTTCTGGTTATGGCGGATATGTCCGCAAGAAGCCTGCAGACCGCTGCCGGCATTATCGAAGTCGCTAATAAGGGCGAAAACAACATTGACGTTAAGCAGGCGGGCTTGGTACTCAACAGAGTGAGAAACGACCAGCCTACCGATGAACTCGTGAAAAAGATCGGACTTGAGATTTACGGCCAGCTCCCCGAGGACAAGCTCGTAAACGAATATGACCGCGAAGGCAAGTCCCTATTTGAACTGCCTCTGGATTCTCCCTGCCCGATGGCAGTTAAAGAGATACTCAAAAAGGCTATTCCTAATTTTTAATTTCAAATTGCTAGTAAAAGCTCCGCCACCGAGCGCGGCGGAGCTTTTAACCTATCCGGCTTTATGTGGAGCCGAATGTGAAAGGAACTGCAGATATGGACGATAAGAAACCTAATACAGATCATGTTCATTTGGATGGGCTTATACATGACGAGTTTGGAAATCACATACACCCCGATGGAACAGTATGTACACACTCCCATCCACATGACCCAAATCATCGTCACGTCCATACAAATAAGAAGTCTGTCCTGACAAGACTTGCCAAAGCGGATGGCCATCTGCAGTCGGTCATGCGTATGATAGACGATGATAGGGACTGCGCCGAAGTGCTGATTCAACTTGCGGCCGTCAGATCCGCTATCAACAACGCAGGTAAAGTCATTTTACGCGATCATATAAACGAATGCATTACCGATGCGGTCATTCACAACGATACCGAAAAGATTGACGCGCTCAACAAGGCAATCGAGCAGTTTATAAAATGATCTGCCGAATAAACAAAAGAACATGATGTCCGCTTTTGACATTGAAAAGCCTTGAAAAAACAGGGGTATTGCGAGTTGTTGGGATTATTTTCTTCCGCTTTTCGTCAAGTTGGCAAAACTTTTCGGGACTCCTATATTACTTTCTACAAATCTTGTTTCGGAACCCATTTTGTTGTTGCATTCATACTTATTTAGGTATATATTTATAACAGTTCATAATTAATGGATAATGGCGTTGTA